>CAZYRQ010000102.1:0-6501 GCA_964649455.1 uncultured Lentisphaerales bacterium | reverse complement strand
GCCATGGCCGCCGAGCGCCAGTCGCTGGAGGAGCAGCTCCGCGAGGCGCGCGGCCAACGCGATGGCCTCCAGCAGCGCGTGACGGGCGAGCGCCTGGTGATCGACCAGCAGCGCCGCGAGCTCCAGGTCGAGCGCGACAAAAGCCTGGAGCGCGAACGCCGCGCCACACAGCTCCAGAACCGCCTCGCCGGCATGGAGGCGCGGCAGCGCGCCGCCCATGCCCAGCGCGAGCGGCTGGCCGCCGAGCAGGCGCATCTCGCCGAGTCCGGCGAGACGCGACTGCGGCAGCGCGACACCCTCGATGCGGCCCGCGAAGAGCTGCGCGCGCAGGCGCAGCAGGACGCCGCCGCGCTCGCCGGCATCGAGGAGCAGCGCCGTGCCACCGACGAGGCGCTCCGCGAGATCCGGGAGTCGAGCGGCAAGCTGAACGCGCAGCGCGCGGCGCGGCGGGCGCAGATCGATCTGCTGACCGAGCAGGAGGCGCGCGCGGAATCGTTCCCGGGCGGCTCGCGCCTGCTCCTCGACGCCAAGAATCCCCTCAAGCTCGATCCCGGCGTGGTGCTGGGCACGCTGGCCGCGCAGTTCAAGGTGTCGGCGCGGTTCCGACCGGCCCTGGAAGCGATCCTGCGCGCCTGGATCGACGCCGTCGTGCTCCGCCGCTCCGGCGATGCCGCCGAGGTGCTGCGCCGCCTGATTGCCCGTGGCGGCCCCGCCTCCGCGCGCCTGATCGCCGCCGACGCGCCGCGCGCGGAGACCCCGCCCGGCAGCTCCCCGCCCGAGGGGTTGACGCGGCTCGCCGGCCATGTCGAGGTGGCCGAGGCCTTCGCGCCCGCCGCCCAGGCCCTGCTGGACCGCGTCTTCCTCGCGGAGACTCTGGAGCAGGTGCCGGCTCCCCTGCCCCCGGGCTCCACCGTGGTGACCCTCGCGGGCACCGTCTTCCATGCCAGCGGCTTCTGCGAGCATTGGATGCCGGAAGGCCAGTCGGCCAGCCCCCTCGCCCGCCGTATGGCCATCGAGGACGCCACCGGGCAGGTGGCCGCGATGGACGTCGAGTTCGACGGCTTGAAGACGCGCCTCGCCGCGCTGGCCGGGGAACAGGAGACGCTGGCCCGTGCCGCCGCCCAGGCGCGCCAGCGCCTCGACGAGAGCCGCCGCCAGGCCGCGCAGAAAGACGGGGAGTGGCAGAGCGTCTGCCGCGACGTCCAGCGTGACCAGGAGCGGCTGCGGGTTGTCGGACGCGAACTGGAGCTGGCCGTGGCCCAGTCGCGCGGCGCCGAGGAGGAGCAGGCCGGCCTCGCGCGCGAGCTCGAGGAACTGGTCAACGGGCGCGCCGCCTTCAGCGAGCGCCTCCACACGCTGCAGAACGCGCTGCAGGAGCGCGAGACCGGCTACCAGGCGCAGAACCAGTCCTTCGCCGAGGCGCGCATCCGCGAGTCCGCGCTGGCGCAGCAGGTCACCCACCACATCGGACAGACGGAGATCTACGAGGCGCGCGTCGCCGAGCTGCAGCGGCAGCTCGAGGGCCGCAGCCAGGGCGTGCAGGGCTACGACGAGAGCATCCGGCGGCTCACGGAGCAGATCGAGTCGGCCCGGGCGCAGCTCGAACCCATGCAGCGCCGCGCCGAGGAGTCGCGCGTCCGGCTCGACGAGCTCCGCAAGCTGCGCGACGCCAAGGCGCGCGGGTTGTCGGGCGCCGAATCCGAACTGGCCGCCCGGCGCCAGGCTCTGGACAAACTGCGCACCCGGCACGGGGCTCTCGAAGTCGAGCAGGCCGAGGCGCGCCTGCGCCGGCAGAACCATTTCGACCGCATGCTTGCCGAATACCAGATGACCCCCGCCCAGCTCGTGGCCGAGAACGACCCGAAATGGGGCGCCAACGGCGAGCCTCCCATGGAGGAGGCCGAGACCCGCCTGGCCGGCCTGAACCGCGAGATCCAGGAGATGGGACCCGTCAACCTCGTGGCGATCGATGAGTACAAGGCGCTCGAGGAGCGGTTCGCCCTGCTGAAGGCGCAGGAGGACGACCTGCTGAAGGCCAAGGATCAGGTGCTCGACCTGCTCCGCATGATCAACAAGAAGACCTCCGAGATGTTCCGCGAGACCTTCGAGCAGGCCAACGCGAACTTCGAGCAGATGTTCACCAAGCTCTTCAGCGGCGGCACGGCCAAACTGGTGCTGATCGAGAATCCCGACGACCCGCTCGAATGCGGCGTAGAGATCATCGCCCGTCCTCCCGGCAAGCGGCTCCAGTCGATCTCGCTGCTCTCGGGCGGCGAGCGGACGATGACCGCCGTCAGCCTGCTCTTCGCCATCTACCTGATCAAACCGAGCCCCTTCTGTCTGCTGGACGAGCTCGATGCCGCCCTCGACGACTCGAACATTGTGCGCTTTGTCCAGGCACTGAAAGACTTCCTCGCGCAGTCCCAGTTCCTGATCATCACTCACAACCAGCACACGATCGCCAGTTCCGGCATCGTCTACGGCGTGACCATGCCGGAGAAGGGCATCTCGCGCATCCTCTCGATGCGCCTGCCCGACATCGGCGTCCGCGACCTCGACCTCGCCACCGGGCCGGCACCCGCCGACGCGCCGACACTGCCGCCCAAGCGTCGGCGCCGGTCGAAGAAAGCGGAGGAACCAGCGCAACCGGCGGATCCGTCCAACGCGTCCGCCCTGTCCGACGCGTCCGCCCTGTCCGACGCGTCCGCCCTGTCCGAACCGTCCGACCTGTCCGACTCGTCAGACACGCCCGCCCCCACTCGCCCCACGGAGGACGCGCATGCAGCCGGCACCGACCTCTGACCTCGCGGAGCCTTTCGCGCCCGAGGCGCTGCTACACGTCGCGCGGCTGGCCGCCACGCGCGCCGGCAACCATGCCCTCGGCAATGTGCGGCGCCGCGGCGAGGTCAACGCGATCTCGCGGCACGACGTCAAGCACATCCTCGACGTCGAGTGCCAGGCGGTCGCGACCGAGACGATCCTCGCGGCCTGTCCCGGCGATGCCATCCTGGGCGAGGAGACCGCCGGCGAGGAGCGCCCGGCGCCCGGAGGCGCCGAGTGGATCATCGATCCGATCGACGGCACGGTCAATTTCTTCCATGGCCTGCCCCACTGGTGCTGCTCCGTGGCCGTCCGGCGCGGGGGCGTCATGCAGGCGGGCGTGGTATACGCGCCCGAACTGGGGCTGGTCTTCGAGGCCACCGCCGACGGCCCCGCATGCTGCAACGGGCACCCCATCCGCTGTTCCGCCCTCGCCGATCCGTCGCACGCGCTCGTGCTCACCGGCAGCGACAAGGCGGAGGATCCAGCACGCTCGTTCCGCTTCTTTGCCGCGCTCGCGCGGCTCGTCCAGCGCCCGCGCGTGCTGGGCGCCGCGGCCCTTGACATCTGTCTGGTCGCCCGCGGCGCCGCGGACGGTTATTTCGAGCACGGCATCTATCTCTGGGACATCGCGGCCGCCTCGCTGATCCTCGAACGCGCCGGCGGCACCAGCGAGATTCTCACGCGCCATGGCGGCTACCGCCTGGCCTTCCTAGCCTCCAACGGCCACCTCCACGCCGCGCTCAAGACCTGCCTGACCGGCGCCTGAGGCCGTTGGCGCCGATGGCGTGCGGTGGGCGCATGAAGCGTGGGTAGGAGAGGCGTGAAGACAAACGCAGAGAGGTGAAGCCGCCAAGGACGCGAATTGACGCGCATGAAGGAAGGGCGGAGGCGTCCCCGCCCAGCCGCATGCAGGGATCGTTCACCAAAGGCGCTGCTGGCGAGCCGGCACGTTCCGTCACTGAGGCTAGGCGGGGACGCCGTCGCCCCACCTTGTGCATCCTGTCCATCCGGCTATCGTCGATACGGAATCGACAGGAGCAAGACATGCACATCTACCGCGCAAGATTTCCGCTCATCGCAGAGGTTGACTTTCTGGAGAGGCTCGCATCGCCTCCGGATGCACGTAACGCTGCCTCCGCTTCCAGTCCACAGGCGAAGTGATTCAGCCTCGCGGGAGAGGGATCCGCAACACCACGCGGCGCCCCGCACGGCCGCAGATAGCGGCCAGGGAAAGCGGGGTGCCCGCCGACGGGTGGCCGGCCGGTCAAAGCGCCAGGTTGGGTATCTCGAGCGCGCGGCTGACGGAGCGCGCGGCGATCTCGTCGGCGCTTACCTCGCGTCCGAGCCGGGTGGCGATGTAGATGCCCTCCTGAACCTGCTGCGTCTCGAGGGCGATGCGCGGCGTGTCGATCTGGGGGCAGTGCCCCGCCAGCACGTGCGTCCAGTGCTGCTGGGAGTTGTCGTGGAAGGCCGAATCCGCATAGACCGAGTGGTCGAGGTAGTTCATGGCCTTGAGGTCGACCGTCTGGTCGGTCTCCATGTCCTGCTCGCGGGAGTGGAAGGTGAGGGGCGAGAGCGAGAGGCCGCCCAGGGAGCCGCAGAGGATCGAGGAGGGAAACGGCCGCGCGTGGATGGCCCAGCTCTCGAGGATGTCCATCGTCAGGCCGCCCGCGTAGGTGGCGAAGCCGCAGCCGAGCTCCTCCACGTCGAACCCGCTCACCGCCCGGCGCTGCTCGTCCATGGCGATCTCGGCATAGGTCCGGCCAGTGACGCGCTCCAGTTTGGGCACGCCGGCGAGGTAGAGCAGTTGCGAGATGTGGTAGACTCCCATGTCGAAGAGCGCGCCGCCCCCGGCGGTGGTCGAGTTGACGAACTCTTTGGTGGCGTAGCCGTCGACGAAGGGCCGTCCGCGCCGCCGGAAGCCGTAGGAGCGCATGTGGTAGAGGTTGCCCAGGCGTCCGGCCCCGATGATCCGGCGGGCGGCCTTCGTCTCGTCGTTGTAGAGCAGCCCGAGCTGGATGTGCAGGCGGCGACCTGTGCGGCGCCGCGCCGCGTCCATCGCCAGCGCGTCGGCATAGGTGCCGGCCATCGGCTTCTCGCAGTAGACGTCTTTGCCGGCCTCCATAGCCGCGATCGACACCGGCGCGTGCAGGTTGTTGTGCAGGCAGACGTCGACTGCGGCGATGTCCTTTTCCCGCAGCAGCTTGCCGATGTGGGTGAAGCGGCGTGCGATCTTGTACTTGTCGCCGATCAGATTGAGCCGCGCCTCGTCGATGTCACAGATCGCCGCGACCTCGGCATGCGGGTCGTCCGCGTAGCCGCGGATATGATGCTCGCCGATGATGCCGCAGCCGATGACCGCCACCGGAATCTTGCCGGACATATTGCTCTCCCTATTTCGTGTAGATTGTCGTGACGTAGTCGGCCTTGGCCGTCTCACCGAGACCCTCGGCTTTCAGTTCCGCGATGCAGTTGCGCACCGCGCCCAGTTGCCACTCGACGCGCTCGGCCTCGTGCTTGCCCGAGTGGTGCTCGATCGAGTAGGTGCCGTCGTAGCCGGCGGCGGCCAGGCGACGGATGGTCTCCTTGGCCACCGGCAGGCTGTTGGCTGGAATGTGCGTGTGCATCGCGTATGAGAGGGCGATGTCGACGCCACGTTCGGGCTCGTCGAAGAAGTTCGTGAAGTGGAAGAGGTGGCCGTAGGCCGGCGAGGCCACCGCGTCGCGCACCCGCTCCAGGTAGGTCGGCACGCGATCCCACCCCCAGTGATTCTCCGGGCCGATGCGCATGCCCAGATCGCCGCAGATGGCGCAGTATTCCCGGTAGGTCTTCACGATGTAGACGAAGGCCTCCTCGGGCATCGTGTGCCCATCCGTGCCGCCGAAGTCGACGCGGATGGATCGGGCGCCGAGGAGACTGGCGGCCTTGATGTACTCCAGCATCTTCTCGCGGTGCGCGACGCGCTCGGCCGGATCGACGCACCACAGGTGGGGGCCGTCAACGCAGAGGTTGGCCAGTCGCACGTTGCGGTCGTCCATGGCCCGGCGCACCTTGCGGATGAAGTCGTCATCGAGCGAGGGCAGGAACCCCGTCCAGATGTCGGCCCACTCCAGATGGTGGCGGTACTTCAGCGCCTCCAGGTAGCCGAAGACGTCGCGGACGCCCGCGCCGAGCATGCCGTGGAACGAATACGATGCCAGCGAAATCTTGAATTCAGCCATCGTGCGCACCCCGCTTCCAGAATACGATGTGAACGCACATGGTTTTACGCCGGGCGGGGGACAAAGTCAAGGCGGTAGGAAATCGGTCAGTAATGGATCCGTCGCCGGGAACCGGTCTGCCGACAGGCAGGCGACGGACGCCACGCCCCCGCTCTCCGTTCACCACGCCTGCACTGGAGCCCGCGGTCAGCGGTGAACGTTCTCCCACCATTCACTACTCCCCACTCTCCACCAACCACCAACCATCAACCATCAACCGCCCTTCAGCCGCGCGATGGCCTCGAGGTAGCCCATGCCGTTGAAGTCGTCGGGCTCGATGTAGCTGCCCTCGGTCCACTCGTTCCACGAGTTGACGGTGACGATGCGTCCAGCTTCCGGCCGCTCCCGTAGCGGCGCGCAGATGCGCGCCAGCGCCTCTGCGAACCGCGCCGGCGTGTTGCCGGTGATGATCTTCGAG
>CAZYRQ010000101.1:0-6530 GCA_964649455.1 uncultured Lentisphaerales bacterium | reverse complement strand
CCGCCGCGCACCTGGGCCTTGTTCACCGTGATGCGCCCGTCGCGGAGCAGCTCGCTGTAGATCCAGAGGTCGATGGACGCCGGCGCGACCACCCGCACCCACTCGCCCGTGGCGTCGTGATCGGGTGTGGTCAGCAGGTCGCCGGCCATCATCTGGCCGACGACTTCGGCGGCGGGGGCGGGCTGCGCCCGCAGGCAGACGCGGTCGCCCGTGACCCGGAGGATCCGGGGAACCGCGGTCACGGAGCGGGAGGCCAGCGCCAGAACCATTAGAAGTCCGATGCGCCGGGCTGAGGCCATGGCGACCCCTCCGTCGGCTACTCGGCGGGCTTGGTCTTGCGCAGACCGAGACCGCGGTCGCCGGCCTTCCACTGGCCACGCGCCGTCAGCAGGTTGACGCGCTCGAAGCGCTTCAGGACGTTGCGTTTGGCCGTGATCTTGCTGGAACCTTTTAGACTGCGATGCTGGCTCATAGGGCTTCTCTCGTGTGGCGCCGCCGGGAAACGCTCCGGCGACCGAAATGAATTGTCAATATTACCAGAATCATGGCACAATGCAACCCCATGAGTTCCGAAGACCGTCTGCCTCTCGTCCTGGACCGCCCGCTGGCGGTCTTCGACATCGAATCGACGGGCACCAGCCCGCGCGCCGACCGCATCATCGAGCTGGCGGTCATCCGGATCGCGCCCGACGGGAGCGAGACGTGCCGGCACTGGCTCGTCAATCCCACCATGCCCATTCCCGTGGAGAGCACCGCAGTCCACGGCATCACGGACGACATCGTCAAGGCGTGCCCCACCTTCGCCCAGATCGCCGGGGAGGTCGATGCCTTTCTGAAGGGATGCGACCTGGGCGGCTACAATGTCATGCGGTTCGACATCCCGATGCTGAGCGAGGAGTTCCTGCGGGCCGGACTGAACCTCGATGTGGACAACCGCCGCGTGCTGGATGCGCAACGGATCTACCACCAGCGGGAACCGCGCGACCTGGCGGCGGCCCTGCGCTTCTTCTGCGGACGCGAGCACACGGACGCCCACGGCGCCGAGGCCGACACGCGGGCGACGCTGGAGGTCCTCAAGGGCGAGTTCCGCCGCTACGCGGATCTGCCGCGGGACATGGAGACGCTCGACCGCCTGCTTAACGCCACCGACCCCTTCAATGCCGACCGCGGCGGGCGCCTGCGCTGGGTGGATGGAGCGTTGACGATCAACTTCGGCAAGAAGAAGGGCGCGCGCGTCAAGGATCTGGTGATCGAGGATCCCGGTTATCTCAAGTGGATCCTGCGCGGCGACTTTCCGATGGACACCCGCAAGATCGTCCAGAACGCCTTGGACGGGGTCTATCCTCCCGCCCCGCAGGCGCGCATCACCATCGAGGGCTGATGATCACATCTGATCGGTCCCGGAAGAGAACGCCAAAGGGAAACGGCTTGGTGCTGTTTTTTTTGACAGGATGACAGGATTGAGAGGATTTTGACTGCGCGCGGCTCCGCGCGCTTTCTGGCCTGCCGCCTGCGACAGTAAAAACCAGCCCGGGCTGCCCAGGAGCCTGGCGCCCTGCTCGAGATGCAGTTCCACGTGGTCGCGGAGGAAGACGGTTCCGACGAGGTAGGTGCCGGCCGGCACGACGACCCTGCCGCCGCCCTTCGCGGCGGCCGCGTCGCGCGCCGCCTGGACGGCCTGTGTGTTGAGGGTTCGGGCATCGGCAACGGCGCCGAAGTCCAGGATTGCGTCAAGATTGGAAAGGAGGCTCCAATCCCAGACGGCTTCCACGCGTGCCAAGACGTTGTGTCAACAGACAAATTACGTAACAATGAAGGCATCATAGGACGGAGCGCAGGGACGGACAAGCGGAGTTTTCGTCAGCGGGGTTTTCGACAGGCAGGAATGTCTGTCGCACCGTGGGTCTGTCGTACCTTGCGGCAAGGTGGGACAGGCATTCCTGCCTGTCCACCCCAATTAAAACTCGTCGAACCGCACCTGAATGGCAACCGGCTCAGCCAGTAAAGTGTTCATTCCAGTACCTCTCGATTTCGCCAGCATGTTCAACAGCGACGGCGGAAAATGTGCCCGCGGTCAGAGGCTATCGACAGTGGCATCCTCGGTTCCGAGAAGGCTTGCGGCGGGAACCGGCGTGCCGTCGGGGCGCTCGGCGCGGAGGCCCACGAAGCGGATGTCGTCGGCATGCTCGACGGCGACCGCCGGCGTGTCGCCATGCATGACGAGGCGCACGTCTTCGAAGCGGATGCGCGTGGGCCGCGTCTTGCCCGAGGCCTTGTCGCCCGAGCCGCGGACAGTGAGCGGCATGAAGCCTTCACCCGTCATGCGGTTCCCGTCCCACGCATGATACTCGCGGCTTTCGACCTCGGCCCATGTGGGCAGCGTAAGGCCGGGCACCGTGGCCATCCGCGTTTCCACCCGCCGGCGGTGCTCGTCGCAATCGGAGCAAAGGACTTCGATGTCCACCCATCGTGCACCTGTTTCGCGGGCAACGTCCTGCCACGAGTGCCGGCTCCAGGCGACAGGGTTGCACGAATCCGCCACGACGCTCGTTCCGACCCGCAGGCTGTCAGCCGCCACCCGGAAGGCCAGCGCATAGCCTTCGGCGTGGACGGGCGTTCCGCATAGATCGCGCAACGCCTGCTCGATGGTGTCAATGCGAACATAAGCGGCTCCGAACCGTCGCGCCAACGCCTGCGCGAGCGTCGTCTTCCCGCTCCCCGGAAGACCCGCAAAGATGAACAAGACAGGCGGATGACCGTCAAAAACCTGGACACTCATTGGATCTTCCCGCGCAGGGCCGCCGTGGCGTCGTCGTGTCCCAGCGGAACCGTTGGCCTTGAACGATCAGACGGAATGCGCGTCTGATTCAATTTGGCCAGCGCCTCCTGGAACCATGCGGGCAGGCTTTCCGGCAATGCTTCGGGTTCTTCGGTGACCCAGCACAGCATCTCGAAAAACCAGATCCGCTTCGGATGGTGCTTGCCTTCGTGCGTTCGAACACGCAAGGTCCGCGTGGCGCCTTGAGGAGTGTCGAACACAACGAGAAACTCCCACTCCGGATCATAGGCGTCGATCATCCTCACCATTGCGTCGTCGCCTTTCTGAACAAAGAAGTCGCGCTCGCCATAGAGCAACTCCGTCCCGCTGTCTGTCCGCGAGATTCCAACCACGCCCCGCCCCAGACGCTCATACGCGTCGTATGACTCAAACGCAATCTGTGTCCATTCGCACAGAAGGCTGTCGACATAAGCCGGAGTCGTGTTCATGTTGCCCTGTGTCATGTGTAGAATCATGCACGCGGAGGAGTTGCTCCCCCAGAAGCAGTCCGGACTTCAACCGGAAACATAGGGCGCTAGCCACAAGCGCGATCAGTATGGCTCCATTCGGGTGCCCAATTTGCAGGCGATAACCAGCAACGGAACAGTCGATCCGGCCCCACACAAGGATGTATGCGGCGAGAAAAACACTGATCCCGACTACGCCTCGTAGAATGTTAAGCGTGAAGCGCCGACTTGTGGCTTGTTGCATCATCTTTTCCAAGCGTCATACCATCGACATCACGCGCGGCCGGCCAACGCCCGGAGCTGCCCGGCGGCCTCCTGGCGCGCCCAGCGGTCGGCCTCGACAATGGCCTCCAGCGAGGGCGCGGCCTGCGTCTGGTGGCGGTCGAGGACCTGCTCGATGCAGCGCCAGATGCCGGGAAAGGAGACGCCGCCCGCGAGGAAGGCTTCGACCGCGACCTCGTTGGCCGCGTTGAGCACGGCGGGGGCCGTGCCGCCAAGGGCCATCGCCGTCCGCGCCAGCGCCAGGCAGGGGAAGCGAACCGGATCGGGCGGCGCGAAATGCAGTGCGCCGATCCGCGCCAGATCGAGCGGCGGCATCGCCGCCGCCACGCGGTCGGGCCAGCTCAGGGCGTAGCGGATCGCCACGCGCATGTCGGGCGGCGAGCACTGCGCCAGCATCGAGCCGTCGACGAACTCGACCAGCGAATGCACGAGGCTCTCGGGGTGGATGACGACCTCGATGTGCTCCGCGGGGATGTCGAAGAGCCAGCGCGCCTCGATGATCTCCAGCCCCTTGTTCATCATGGTCGCCGAGTCGATGGTGATCTTGCGCCCCATTGACCATTTGGGATGCCGCAGCGCCTCGCGCGCCGTCACCTGTCCTAAATCGAGATCCGGATGCGCGGCGAAGGGACCGCCGGAGGCCGTCAGCAGCAGGCGCCGGATCCGCGACTCCGCCCGCTGTTCCGGCGGCGCGCCAGCCGCGCGGACGCAGCAGGGCGCGAAGGCCGAGGACTGGAGGCACTGGAAGATGGCGCTGTGCTCGCTGTCGACGGGCAGGATCCGGACCTGGTGCGCCTCGCGCGCCCGCATGACCGGCTCGCCGGCGGCGACCAGCACCTCCTTGGTGGCCAGGGCGACATCCTTACCCGCGCGGATCGCCGCCAGCACCGGCCGGAGTCCCGCCATGCCGACCAGCGCGCAGACGACCATCTCCGCCTCGGTGGTGGCGGCGAGTTCCTCCACCCCCTCCTCGCCGGACAGGAGAGTCATGCCCGCGGGCAGCCGCCCGCGCAGCCGCGCGGCGGCGGCGGTGTCGGCCACGGCCACGCGCGTCACGCCGAAGCGGCGCGCCTGCTCCAGGAGCTTCTCGGTGGCATGGTGTACCGCGAGCCCGCTCACGCGGAAGCGGTCGGGATGCGCGGCGACCACCTGCAGCGTGTTCTCGCCGATCGATCCGCTGCTGCCCAGGATGACCAGGGACTTCACGGACAACTCCACACCAGGAAGAAATAGAGGCAGGGCGGGGCGAAGATCAGGCTGTCGATCACGTCCAGGATCCCCCCGATGCCGGGAAAGATGCCGCTGGAGTCCTTGATCTGCACCGCGCGCTTGAACATCGACTCGATGAGGTCGCCGAAGACGCCCGCCAGGCAGAGCAGCAGGGAGACCGCGCCCGTGCGCCACAGGTTCAGGAGCGGCTCGCCGCCGGCCTTAGCCCAGAAGATCCCCGCCGGGCCCCACTGGCAGCGCCGCGCGACCACGGCCATCAGCAGTCCCGTCGCCAGACTGGCGACCAGGCCGCCAACCAGGCCCTCCCAGGTCTTGCCCGGCGAGACGCGCGGGCAGAGCTTGTGCCGCCCCAGGAGCGTGCCCACGGCGTAGGCGCCGGTGTCGCCCAGCTTGATGACGACCGAGAGGAAGAAGCAGAGGAAGACGCCCGCGCGCGTGGTGCTCCACGCGCGGCCCGCGTCCCACTGGGCGAGCCGCAGGTAGTAGCTGAGCATCACCGGGCCGTAGAAGATGCCCAGGAAGGTGATGGCCGCCGTCTCGAAGGCGCGCCGGGCCTGCGCGTCGGCCATCGTGCGCAGCAGCACGATGAAGCAGACGACGATGAGCATCGCCGCCTCCCAGCCCGGCACGTTCGGGTGCGGCTTGCCCGGCGGCGCCGCGAGAAGGTAGACCGCCGCGATCCAGAGTCCGCCCAGCGCGAGGCCCAGGCCGCGGTAGACGCGGTACCCGCCGCGCGCGGCGAGCGCGTAGAACTCCCACTGGCAGGCGGCGGCGAAGGCCACGAGGAGGAGGAAGAGGAAGGGACCGGGCAGAAAGGCCATGCTGGCGGCGAAAGCGGCGGCAATGGCGAGTCCGTAGCGCAGGCGCTGCTTCAGCATGGCTTCTCCTGTGTGCCGGTCGTCTCCCCCACCCCGCCGAAGCGCCGCGCGCGCGCGGCGTACGCCGCGAGGGCCGCCGCGAAATCGGGCTCGCGGAAGTCGGGCCAAAGCACCGGGGTCACGTAGAACTCGCTGTAGGCCGACTGCCAGAGCAGGAAGTTGCTGAGCCGCTGCTCGCCGCTGGTCCGCACGATCAGGTCGGGATCGGGCACGTCGGGCAGGTAGAGGTGCGCGGCGACGGCGGCTTCGTCGATCTGCCGCGGCTCGAGCTCCCCGCACGCCACGCGCTCCGCGAGACGGCGCGCCGCCTGGGCGATCTCCGTGCGGCCCCCGTAGCTCAGCGCGAGGATCAGATGCGCCCGGTCATGATGCGCCGTGGCCGCCTCGACGCGCGCGATCTCGCGTTCGACCGCCGCCGGCAGATCCTCGCGGCAGCCCATGGCCCGCAGCCGGATGCCGTTCTCGTGCAGCTCGGGCTCCTGCTTGACCAGGTACTCGCGCAGCAGCGTCATCAGGCCGCCGACCTCGTCCTTCGGCCGCACCCAGTTTTCGCGGCTGAAGGCATAGAGCGTCAGGTAGCGGATGCCGGCGTCGCGGCAGCAGCGCACCACGCAGCGAACCGTCTCGGCGCCCGCGAAGTGCCCCTTGATGCGCCTCCAGCCGCGCTGCGTGGCCCACCGCCCGTTGCCGTCCATGATGAAGGCCACGTGCTGCGGCACGGCGGTGCCGGGCGCGCGGGCACTGGAGGAAGAGGCGGTCACGCTCAGATCTCCAGACGCAGCGTATTCTCGCGGCCGGGGCCGACGGAGAGGATGCCGAGCCGTCCGCCGATGAGTTCCACCAGCCGCGCGACGT
>CAZYRQ010000100.1:0-6551 GCA_964649455.1 uncultured Lentisphaerales bacterium | reverse complement strand
GGGCACCGAGGCGATCCGCGACGTGATCCTCTTCCCGCAGCTCAAGGCGCGCTAGCCGGACTTTCGCTATCCTCACCGTCGAACGGTCTCTTTTGGGAGGCGTTGTGAGAAAAGCCAACCTGCCAACCAGCGGCCAGCGTTGCGCTGGCCTCTGGTTGGCGGGTTCTGACTGCTGTATTCTGGCTCCTGGATTCTGGGTGCGCATCCACAATTGTGGATCGCACCCATTTCACCGTTAACAAAAAACTTCGTCTCCCTGGCCTCGCCCGCCAATCCTCCCGCATCTCCCGCCACTCCCCATCAACAATGCTTAATCATATTTTCAGTTAACCATGGTTTTTGTTAGGGTTGACGCAAATGGCACCGCCGTGTATGATCGACTCTATGCAAATGCCAATTCTGTCCCTGTCCCTGTCTCTGTCTCTGTCCCTGTCCCTGTCCTTTTCCCTGCTCCTGCTGCGCGCCGCACGGTCCGATGCCGCGCTCTTCACCAATCCCGCACCGATCCAGGTCACGGCCCCCCGTGCCGCGTCTGTCGCCGACGCGGCGGGCTGGAACACGGCTGCGCGGCTGGATCGCATGCCGCTCGTATCTGTGCGCCAGCAAGGCCTGGGCGACGCGCAGGGTGATCTCAGCGTCCGCGGCGGTGCTTTCAACACCAGTGGCCTGCTGCTGCAGGGAATTGCGTTGCGCAATCCGCAGACCGAGCACTTCCAGGGTGACCTCGATCTGCCTGCGGACTATTTCGAGCCCGCCGAACTGGCCACGGGCATCGAGCGCCTGGCCCGCACCGCGAGCCATCCCGCTGGCGCCGTGGTGCTTGACCTGGCGCCCGTCGAGACCGGTGGTCGGCTGGCTTGGGGAGTCGGCGGGGAAAGTCAGCGCTTCTTCCGCTGGCAACAAGGGGTGGCCGCGCCGGGACAGCCCGGGCTGCGCCTGTCGGCCTTCGCGGGGTGGGAGGCGGTTGACCGCACCGACCGCCAGCCCGACAACAACCTGCGGCGCTGGAGCGCGGGCGGACGCGGACAGGCGGAAGCCGGCGACGGCGTCGTCGACCTGCTAGCCGTCCACGCGCGGCGTGCCTTCGGCTCACGCGGATTCTACGGCACCCCCACCGCGATGCCGTCGGACGAACAGCTCAGCCACACGCTGGCCCTGGCGTCGTACCAGCGCGGCGACCGGGCCGAAGACGCCTACGACAGGCTCGCCGCCGTCTTCAACCTGGTCGAGGATGCCTACTGGTACGAAGGCCGTGCCATGGGAAACGCCAGCGCGCACCGCAGCGACGTGCTCGCGCTGCAGGGCGAGCGGATCCGGCGCCTGAGCGATCCGCTCACCCTGCACCTGCGCGGCGAACTGACCCGCGAGCAGCTCCGCAGCCGCTCGCTGGGCGACCACCAGCGCGCTGCGGGTTCGCTGGCGGCGCTGCCGTCGTGGTCGGCCGGGCCCTGGACCTTCACGGCAGGCGGAGCAATGGATCTCTTCGAGAACGATCGACCGGGCTGGCTGCCCGCACTGGGCATCGAGTACCGCCACACGCCGCGGCACACGCTGTTCGCCCAGTACAGCGAAGCCATCCGTCTCCCCTCCTACACGGAATACAACTACAACAACCCCGCTTCGCTCGGCAACCAGGGGCTCGAGCGCCAGCAGACGCGCACCGCCGAGGCGGGCTGGAAGTGGGCCGGCGACGCTTCACGCGCAGAAGTGACCGCCTTCGCCGAAGCGGGCGAAAACAGCGTCGACTGGCTGCGTCTGGCCCAGGACGACACACGCTTTCAAGCCGTCAACCTCGAAGCGCTGTGGCGCTACGGTCTCGCCGTTGACTGGACACTCCGCCTGCACCGTGATCTGGACGTGCGTGTCGGCGGCCTGACGCAGACCTTGCAGACCGATACCGACTATTATGCCAGCCGGTATCTCCTGGACGCGGTCCGGCACGAGGTCAAAGCCGAAGGCATCTGGCAGTTCGCGCCCGGCTGGCGCCTCTGCGTCAGACCGGCCCTGCAGCGCATGGCGCGCAATCCGCTGCGCGGCTCCAGCCGCAACCACGGGCTGCTGGGGAGTGAAGTGCAGTGGCAGCCCGACGCGGCCGGCAACCTGACGCTGTCCGTCGGCGTCGCCAACCTTTTCGACGACGACTTCGAGCCGTTCGCCGGCCAGCCCGAGGCGGGGCGCCGCTGCTACGCCTCGGCTGGCTACCGCTGGTAGCAACAAAAGCAACAAAAGCGTTTGCCAACGCGGATGAATAGCGGGATACTTGTGGTCAATGATCTGGATTGGATATGGCATCCCGGCACTGCTGGTTCTGGTGGCCGCGTGGATCGGTTTCACCTTCAACCGCTTCATCCGCCTGAAAAACCTGACGCGCGAGGCCTGGAGCGGCGTCGAGGTGCAGCTCAAGCGGCGGCATGATCTGATTCCGCTCCTGGCGGCCAGCGTCAAAGCCTACAAGGACTACGAGGCTGCGGTTCTGGAAATCCTCGCCCGGATCCGCGCCGCCGGCCAGGCCCCGGACGACGTGTCCAAGGCCAGCCAGGCCGAGACGGACGTCACACAGACGCTGCGGACGCTGCTGGCGGTGGCCGAGGCCTATCCCGACCTGAAGGCGAGCGGGAATTTCCGGCAACTGAGCGAGGCCCTGCTGGATACCGAAAACCAGCTTCAGTATGCACGCCGCTATTACAACGGCGCCGTGCGCGACTACGCCATCCTGGCCGAGACCTTTCCCAGCCGCCTCGTCGCCCACCTTGGCCATTTCCGTCCGCAGGACTATTTTGAAGTCGAATCCAGTTTGGAACGGCAGGCGCCGGAGGTCAAACTGGCGTGAAGACCACAGAGGAGCCGGACACATGAAACGCGGGTGGCGTCTTCCAGGCGTGACGCTCGTGGCGCTGCTGCTGGCGGCGGCGCCGGTCGGCGCCCAGACCGAACGGATCCTGCACTTTGACAGCCGGATTGAAATCCGCGCCGATGCGTCGCTGGTGGTCACCGAGACCCTCCGGGTTCGTGCCGCGGGCGCCGCGATCAAGCGGGGCATCTACCGCGATTTCCCGCAACTTTACCGCGGGCGCTGGGGATTGCAGCAGCGGACCGGATTCCACGTGCTGCAGGCGCGGCGCGACGGCGATCCGGAGACGTTCCGCCTGGAGCCGCGCGAGAATGGCCAGCGGGTCTATCTGGGCCGGAGCGACGTCATGCTGGCGCCGGGAGACTACACCTATGAGCTGACCTACCGCACGGATCGCCAACTCGGGTTCTTCGCCGACCACGACGAACTCTACTGGAACGTCACCGGCAACGGGTGGGCCTTCGCAATGGACCAGGTGACGGCCACGGTCATCCTGCCGCCGGGTGCGGCCCTGACGTCCGCGGAAGCCTATACCGGCCCGTCCGGCGCCCGCGGACGCGACTACACGCGGTCCTCCCCGACAGATCACACGGTCCAGTTCGCCACCACGCGCCCGCTCCAGCCGCGCGAGGGATTGACCCTGGTCGCCGCCTGGCCGAAAGGTTATGTGCAGGCCCCGGCCGCGCGGGATACGCGGCTGAGCCTGCTGCGCGACAATCCGGGCGTCGCCCTTGCGCTGGGCGGACTGCTGTTGATCCTCGTGTACTACGTCGTCGTCTGGATGGCGGTCGGGCGGGATCCGGCGCCGGGAACCATCATCCCCCAGTACAGTCCGCCGAAGGGCTTTTCGCCCGCTGCCGTTCGGAACCTGGTTGAGATGCGGTTTGACCACAAGGCCTTCGCGGCCAACCTGATCAGCCTGGCGACCAAGGGCGCGGTCTCCATCCAGCAGAATGCCGACAAGACCTACACCGTGAACACGAAGAGCGAAGCCGTCGAGATGCTCCCCGACGAGAAGGCGCTCTTCAAAAGCCTGCTCGGCTCACGCCAGAGCATGCCGTTGATCCAGAGCAACCATGCCATGATCAAGGAAGCCCTGTCGCACCTCAAGCGGTCGCTCGCATTCAAGCTGGAGACAACCTATTTCCGCACCAACTTCCGCTATTGGCTTCCGGGGCTGCTGTGCACCCTCGTCCCCTCCGCCCTCTCGCTGCGATCCTACAAGGGAGGCGAAGCCTGGGGAATACTGCTCTGGCTCGCCCTCTGGACAACCGGCGTCACGTTTCTGCTCTCGTCAACGGCGACGCTCTGGCGGGGACGCCAATGGGCGCAGGCGCTGTTCATGACCTGCTTCAGCCTGCCTTTCCTGGGCGGCGAACTCATGGGCATCTGGCTGCTGACAAGGGCGATATCGGTCTGGGTTCCGGCGCTCTTTTTGGCGGGTGTGCTGATCAACGGCCTCTTCTATCACCTGCTGAAGGCGCCCACCCGGGCGGGGCGGCGGTTGCTCGATCACATCGAGGGGTTCCGGCTCTATCTTTCGGTTGCCGAACAAGATCGGCTCAATCTGGAGAATCCTCCGCAGCGCACCCCCGAACTGTTCGAGCAGTTTCTTCCCTATGCCCTGGCGCTGAATGTTGAACAGCAGTGGGCGGAGCAGTTCGAAGCGGTGCTGGCGCAGGCCGGCACGGCGGAACACGGCGGCTATTCGCCGTCGTGGCACCGCGGCACCGCGTGGCGCACAAACGGATCCGCGGGGTTCGTCGCCTCGCTCGGATCGTCGCTGGCGGGGGCGATCGCCTCCTCGTCCACGGCGCCCGGCTCCCGCTCCGGCGGGGGCGGCGGCGGATCGTCGGGCGGCGGTGGCGGCGGCGGCGGTGGAGGCTGGTAGATAACTTACATTTGCCTTGATTGCCCGAAAAGAGGGAAACCGTGGGACCATCCGCAAGGGATTGTTCAGTTGCAGGGGAATCTGATAGTCATGCTGGACAACCGCAAACGGAATTGGAGGAGCCATCATGAAGTCAGGGATCAAGGGAAAAGTACGGATCGCCATCATCGGCACGGGCGGCATCTCGCGCGTGCATGCCGACGGGATCCTCGCGCACCGCGACAAGGTCGAATGCACGGCGTTGTGCGACATCGACGCCGCCCGGCTGAAGGCACGCAGTGAACAGCTCGGCGGCGTCTCCGCCCTCTACCGCGACTGGCGCGAGATGCTCGCCCAGGCCGGCGGCGCGATCGACGCCGTTGCCATCTGCCTGCCGCACCACCTGCACGCCCCGGCGATTCTCGACGCCGCCGCCGCCGGCAAGCACATCCTCTGCGAAAAGCCGATGTGCCTCAGTCTGGCCGAGGCCGACCGGATCGCCGCCGCTGTGAAGCGGGCCGGCATCACCTACATGTCGGCGCACAACCAGCTCTTCATGCCGGCCGTTCAGGAAGCCAAGCGGATGATCGAGGCGGGCGAACTCGGCCGAATCCGCTGGTTGCGCTCGCAGGACTGCTTTCAGGCGTCGGTTGCCGGTTTCCGCGGCACCTGGCGGTCGAAGCGGAGGTACCAGGGCGGCGGCGAGCTGATCGACACCGGCGACCACCCCACCTACCGGCTGCTCCACCTGGCCGGGTCGCCGGTCGTCGGCGTGCGCGGCAGCATGGGCCGCTACCTGCAGGAGATCGAGGGCGAGGACAGCGCCAGCGTGCAGGTCCGCTTCGCCAACGGCGCCATCGGCGAGATACTCACCTCCTGGGCCTACGGCAATCCGCACGGCTCGCGCCAGATCCACGTCATCGGCGAGAAGGGGGAGATCTTCGGATCGGGCAACGAGCTGCACTACATTCCCTCGGGATTCTCGCAGCCGGCCCTGCAGAAGTTCCGCGAAATCACCACCTTCACCGTCCAGATGGAGCATTTTGCCGACTGCCTCAGGAACGGCACCCGTCCGCCGCATTCGGTGGCCGAGGGCCGCGCCGTGCTCGCCGTGATCCTCGCCGCCGCCGAGGATGCGCGCGGCTGGCAGAAGCTGGCCGACAAGAACAGCCGCAATGGCAATCAGGCTTAGGCGGACGAGGACGACAACGAAGCACCCGGACGGGTGCATTCCCGGGGCCCGCCGTCCCCGGCGGGATATCCCTTGGCGCTCCTTGCGCCTTGGCGAGAGATCTTCCGGTTCGAAGACGCGCCGCGGCGCGTCCCATTCGCGTCGATGCGCGTTCATTCGCGGATCGACAAAGCTCGCGGCAAAGTATTGGGGCTCCCGATCTTTGGAACTCGTCACTGCTCCACACCTCCACACGTGTATTCCATTTGCCCTCGATGCGGAAGTTGCGCGATACTGATCCCCGATGTCCACCTCCCTCGACACACCCGCGTCCCGCGTGCTGCGCCTGCTGGCCGCCGCAGAGGGGCCGCTTTCCGGCGAAACTGCGGCGAAACGGCTGAAGCTCTCGCGTACGGCGGTCTGGAAACAGATCGAAGCGCTGCGAGGCTATGGCTACATGATCGCAGCGCACGGACGCAACGGCTACCGGCTGACCGGCGTGCCAAACGCCGCCGTTCCGACCGAGATCATGCCGCGCCTGCGGACACGAACCTTCGGCCATGCCTACCACTATCTCGCCAGCCCCCCCTCCACCAACGCGGTACTGTCCAGGCTCGCGGCCCGGGGGGCGCCGGAGGGAACGGTCGTCGTCGCGGAAC
>CAZYRQ010000099.1:0-6580 GCA_964649455.1 uncultured Lentisphaerales bacterium | reverse complement strand
GCGAGAGCCCCTGCGGGCGCTTGGCGTCGGTCATGTCCCAGCCGAAACTGCGCCGATCCCCCTGCTTCTCAAAACCGCAGGTGAAGATCAGGTCGTAGTACGTCTGCGGAAATGTCCGGCGCTCCAGCAGATCGCCGGCGAACCGCAGCATGTCCCGGATGGTGGAGAAGCAACTGCCGCTGCCGAGCGGGAACGGAGCCAGGAAGCAGACATCGTCGTTGTGCTGGCCCGCCGGGCGGTTGGGGATCCAATGCTCCACCTCGTGCGGCCCCTCGCCCGGCGCGTTCCAGGTGGTTTCCGTCATGCCCAGCGGACCCCAGAGATGCCGCCGTGCGAACGTGTCGAGATCGAGTCCGGAGAGCCGGTTAACAATCTTGCCCAGGAGGATGAAGTTGGAACAGGCGTACTCGAAGGCCTCCAACCGGGGACGGATCGGTCGCTTGTTGAAGAGCTCACGGTCGAAGACTGCCACGTCAGCGGAGGCGTAGGGCTTGCTGTTGTCGAAGCCGCCGACATGCATCGCCAGGTCGCGCACCGTGATATCGCACGCCTCCCCCAGAATATGCTCGGGAATATACCGGGTGAACGGCGCATCCGGATCCACCTGGCCCTCGATGATGAGCCGGGCCAGGCAGGCGGTCGTGAAGACTTTGCCGACGGAGGCGATGTCGAAACGCGAGTGTTCCGTCATGGGTCGCGCCGCGGGCTTCACGCACTGCCGGCCCACCACGATGATCTCGTTTGTCCGGGTCGAGGCGACGACGCCACCCTGGATCAGGCCCGCATCCGCCTGCCGTTGCGCCTCGCGCCGCGCCGCTTCAACGTTGGAGTGCATGCGTGAACCATAGTGGATCCAATTAGGAGCGTCAACGTCATCGGCTAGTCACAGGTTTGCACCCGTTGGCGCCGCCGGACAGGCGACCGCCTCCCCTTCCGCGCCACCCGCCGCTTCCCCTTTGTGTCGTCGTCTTCGTGCGAGCCCCGCTGGTAACGAGGACGATGACGATCCAGCGTTCCATCCGCTCATCATGCGCTGCTCGCGCACCCACCTGTGGCCAACCGAAAACCAACGACAGAAAACCAACGAACCATTGACGCTGTCGGCGGGGCACCCTATGATATGCCCTTACCGCCGTTTGGCATCACTCCGAGAGGAACCCCATGTCCATGTTGATTCCCATGGTTGTCGAGCAGACCGGGCGCGGCGAGCGCGCCTACGACATCTACTCGCGCCTGCTGCAGGACCGCATCATCTTCCTGGGCAGCGCCGTGACCGACGAGGTCAGCAGCCTGATCATCGCCCAGCTGCTCTTCCTGCAGGCCCAGGACGCCGCCAAGGACATCTCGTTCTACATCAACTCCCCGGGCGGATCGGTCACGGCCGGCCTGGCGATCTACGACACGATGCAGTTCCTCGCCTGCGATGTCGCCACCTACTGCGTCGGGCAGGCGGCCAGCATGGGCGCCATCCTGCTGGCCGCCGGCCGCAAGGGCAAGCGCTTCGCGCTGCCCAACGCGCGCATCATGATCCACCAGCCGCTGGGCGGCGCCGAGGGCCAGGCCACGGACATCAGCATCCAGGCCAGGGAGATCCTGCGCCTCAAAGACCGCCTGAACGAGATCCTGGCCAGCCACACCGGGCGCAACATCGCGGACATCGCGCGCGACACCGACCGCGACTATTTCATGTCCTCCGACGAAGCCTGCGCCTACGGCCTGATCGACGAGACGCTCGTGCGCAAGGCCGGCGCTCCGAAGGAGAAAGCGTAGCCGGGCCGCCGCCCCGCGACTCCCCAGCCCAGGATCTTCACCGCCATGCCGCCAAAAGAGACCAAGCACACCCGGGATTCCAACCCGCCCCAGATCTGCTCCTTCTGCGGGCGCAACGACACGATCGTGCCCCTGATCAAGGGGCCCGACGCCAACATCTGCGTGGACTGCGTCGAGGTCTGCCGCAACATGATCGAGGAGCAGCAGGGCCCCGGCAAGCGCGCCGGCGCGGGCGCCCCCGCGCGGGCGACGAAGTCCGGTAAGGGCGCCAAGCCCGCCGCGCCGCCCAAGCCCGTCAAGCCGCCCGCCCCGCGCGCCATCAAGGAGTTCCTCGACCAGTATGTCGTCGGGCACGACTACGCCAAGAAGTCCCTGGCCGTCGCCGTCCACAACCACTACAAGCGCATCGCGCAGCCGTCGGACGACCCGCGGTTCAAGGATGTCGAGATCGAGAAGAGCAACATCCTGCTGATCGGCCCGACCGGCAGCGGCAAGACCCTCCTGGCGCGGACGCTCGCGCGCATGCTCGAGGTGCCCTTCGCCATCGCCGACGCCACCACGCTGACCGAGGCGGGCTATGTCGGCGAGGATGTCGAGAACATCCTGCTGGCCCTCCTGCAGGCGGCGGACATGGATGTCGCGCGCGCCGAGATGGGCATCGTCTACATCGACGAGATCGACAAGATCGCCCGCAAGACCGAGAACGTCTCGATCACGCGCGACGTCTCGGGAGAGGGCGTGCAGCAGGCCCTGCTGAAGATCCTCGAGGGCACCGTGGCGCACGTGCCGCCGACCGGCGGTCGCAAGCACCCGAACCAGGAATACATCCACATCAACACCGGCAACATTCTCTTCATCTGCGGCGGCGCCTTCGTCGGGCTCGACACCTTCGTCCAGCAGCGCACCGGCCGCCAGAGCGTCGGCTACCGCGCCGGCCCCGCGCCGAAGCATGCCGCGCGCGCGCTCGGCGGCGGTCTGTCGGTCGAGCCGGAGGATCTGATCCGCTACGGTATCATCCCCGAGTTCGTCGGGCGCATCCCCGTGACCTGCACGCTCGAGAGCCTCACCGAGGACGACCTGGTCCGGATCCTGACCGAGCCGAAGAACTGCATGGTGCGCCAGTACCAGAAGCTGCTCGCGCTCGAGTCGGTCTCCATCACGTTCGAGCCGGAGGCCCTGCGCGCGATGGCCCGCATCGCCCTGGAGCGCAAGACGGGCGCGCGCGGACTGCGGGCCATCATGGAACACCTGATGATGGAGTTGATGTACGAGGCGCCGGGCCGGAAGGATCTCGGCGAGATCGTGGTCTCGGCGGAGCTGGTCAAGGCGCAGATCGAGGATCCCGGCGCGCTGGTCCGGCGGCTCATGAGCGCGTGAACCCATTGGCGGCGGAGCGGTGCCGGAACCGGGCCACCCCGCCGGAAGGCAGAAGCAGGAACCGCGCCTGCCCGCGCCCGACGCGCGGCGCAGGCCCCATCGAGGAGAGGCACCATGGCGGCAACAACACGGAAACCGGTCATCGCGGCGCAGCTCTACACGCTGCGCGACTTCATGAAGACGCCCGACGAGATGGCCAGGACCCTCAAGCGGGTGCGGCAGATGGGCTACGAGGCGGCCCAGATATCGGGCGTCGGCCCGATCGAGCCCGCCGCACTGCGGCGGCTCATGCTGGCGGCCGGCGTCGAGCCGGTCGGCGCGCACGTCGGCCTCGACGCCTTCCGCGCCAATGTGAAGCAGGTCATCGCCGACTGCCAGGCCTGGGGGGTCGGGTACGTGGCCATTCCCTGGCTTCCGCGCGAGAGCCTGGCCACGCTGGATGACTGGAAGCGGCTCTTCAAGGAGTTCGATGGCTATGCGCGGCAGCTGAAGCAGGCCGGCCTCGTGCTCCAGTACCACAACCACATGTTCGAGTTCGAGAAGTTCGGTGTCCGCCAGGGCAAGGGCGGCACGACGATCCTCGACCTGCTCTACCGCCACACGAAACGGTTGCAGGCCGAGCTGGACATCGGCTGGGTGGTTCGCGGCGGGCACGATCCCGTCGCCTGGGTCGGCAAGCTGGCCGGACGGATCGACCAGGTGCACCTGAAGGACTGGGGCGTCGTCAACAACGAACCGGTCTGGCGCGCGGTCGGCGAGGGCGGCATCAACTGGCCGCTCGTCCTCAAGGCCTGCAAGAAGGCCGGCACCCGCTTCTTCATCGTCGAGCAGGACAACTGCCCGGTCTCCAAAGATCCGTTCCTCAGCCTCAAGATCAGCCGCCAGAACCTCAAGGCCATGGGCCTCGGCTGAGCTAGAGCACGCGGACCGCGACCCGGCAGCGGCCCGCGTCGGCGCCGGCGGGGAGCAACACCTCGCGGCGCCGTTCCATCTGCTTCCCGACGCGCCGGCGCACAGTCCGGGCCACCGTTGTCGGCGTCTGGAGCGGCACCTCCCAGTACACCTGCCCGCCCGGCGCCGGCAGCGCATCGGCCTCCAGGTCGAGCACGCCTTCGCCGAGTGTGCCGGGAGCCTTCTCCTTGAGCAGCGCCTTGGCCAGGTAGCTTAGCGGGAGCTCAGCCAGCGAGCCCAGCAGCGGCGGCGCCAGGAGATCCCCGGCCTGGCCGCCCGTGAACTTGACGAACTGGCCCGCGAGCGCGCGCAGGAAGGCGTCGGCCTCCGCGTCCGGCAGCGCCTCGGTCAGCGTGATCCCGAAGCCGAAGCGTCCCTGGACCGTCTCCTTGGCCAGGATGCGCTGCGTCCAGGGACGTTCCGCCGCGCGCCACGCGCCGTTCTCCAGCCCGAGGGCGGCGGAGGCGTCCCGGCGGGCCGTGCCCACGCGCGGCCAGTGCAGCGCGGCGCCGAGCAGATGACGCGAGGCCTTCGGCGGCCGGACCGCCGCATCCAGGATGATCTCCTCGAGAGTGACTTCGATCTCGCAACGCTTCTCCGCCATATCCACGCCTCCGTCGGCCCGGCCCGGTGCGGCGGCGCGCGTCAGGCACGCCGCCCACCGGTATGCAGAGTATGGCCTTTTCCGCCCCCGCTGTCCATGCGTTGCGGCGGCCACCGTGACCGCCACCGTGACCGCCACCGTGACCCAGCCACCGTGACCCCACCGTGAGATTTGCCGGGCAAGCAGGGCGCTACGGATGGTGTGGATGGGCAGGATGCACAACCGAGTTTTCCCTGCAGGTAGCCAGTTTTCCGCGCCTCTGGCCTAGTCGAAGAGGTCGGGCGGAGCGGAGGCCGCCAGGTGGGCGGTCAGCGCCGCACCCGCGACCTCGCGGCGCCAGCCGCGGCCCAGCGGATGTTCGGGCCCGATACCCGCCTCGACGAGGGCCATCACCTCGGCCCGGCTGCCTAGCAGGGCCGGATCGATGCGCAGTTCCGCGCCCCGCTGGCGCAGGAAGGCCAGGGCGGCATCGACGCGCGCCTTCAGGGCACCGTCGGCCCGGCGGCCGACCGACCGGCCCGCTTCGGGCGCCGGTGTTCCCGCCGCGTCCCGGACGATATGGCACAGTTCCCGGCAGAGCGTCCGGAGACGCTCCCGGTCCAGGCGGTGGCGGGGGCGCACGGCTTCCGGCGACACGGGCCGGCGCCTGGCGGTCTCGATCAGCGACTCGTCGTCGATGACCCAGCTCCGTGGCAGATTCCATTCCATGGCGCGGCGCTCGCGGTGCGCGGCCAGCGGGCGCAGTAGTTCCTGGTCGTGTGGCGCGAGCCGGCTGCCGCCCCGGATCCGCTGCCAGGCGGCGTCCGGATCCGGCGGCGCGTAGAGTCCGGGATCGTCGTAGAGCCGCAGTTCCTCCTCCAGCCAGGCGGTGGCGCCGCGTTCGTCCACGCGCGCGAGCAGCGCCCCGCGCAGGCGGCCCAGATGGCGGACGTCGTCCAGGGCATAGTCGAGCTGGGCTGCGGAGAGGGGACGCCGGCACCAGTCGGTCCGGGTCTCCGTCTTGGGCAGGTCGACCTCCAACAAATCATGCAGCAGTTGCTTGAGCGAGACCGTGGTGGCCAGACCGGCGAAGCCTGCGGCCAGCCGGGTGTCGAATATGTTGCGTGGCGGCACGCCGGCGACGGCGGCGAGCAGGGTCAGATCCTGGCGCGCGTCATGCAGGATCTTGAGCGTGCGCGGGTCGGCGATCAATCCGGCCAGCGCCGGTCCCGCCGCTGCCGCGGCATCGGCCACCCACGCCGTGCCGTCGGCCGCGGCAAGCTGCACGATGCCGAGCCGTGGGAAATAGGTGCGGGTCCAGACAAACTCGGTGTCCAGCGCCGCGAGGCCGTCGGCGCGGAGCCGTGCGACGACGGGGGCAAGGGCCGCATCCGATTCGATGATCATGCCGCCACCCACCGCCGGGCCGGAGCGACCGCTTGACAGAGACCGGCCCAGAAGCGAAGATGGGCGACATGGAACTTGACGACGTTGTCACATTGACCAGCCGCGGGGGCGAGGCCCTCCAGGCGCGGCGCCTGCGCCCGGCGGACCGGCAGGCCCTGCGCCAGTTCGGCGAGTCGCTCTCGCCGGCCACCACCGGCGTCTTCCTGCCGCACCATTACGACGACGCCACGTTGGAGCCGATCCTGCGCCGCTCGGAGGCGGGCGAGGATCTCACGCTGGGGCTCTTCAAAGGTTCCCGCATCGTGGCCTATTTCTTCCTCTGCAACCTCGACCAGCCGTTTCCACTGCTGGGCATCGGCCTGCACGACGAGATCCAGGGTGCGGGACTGGGGCGGCAGATGCTGCACCTGCTGGTCGCCGAGGCCGCGCGCCTCGGTCGCGACGGCGTCGACCTGACCACGCTGCCCACCAACGACCGGGCCTTCCGGCTCT
>CAZYRQ010000098.1:0-6587 GCA_964649455.1 uncultured Lentisphaerales bacterium | reverse complement strand
CCACATCCGGCCCGGCGCGTGGAAGCAGCACCGCCACGGCGACGACCCGAACTACGGCCGCGTGGTGGCGCACGTGACCTATGTGCCTGGCCCGCGCGCCGACGATGCCCTGCCGCCGCATGTCCTGCGCATCGCCCTGCGCGACATCCTGCGCCGAAACCCCGGTTTCGCCTTCGACGACATCGACCTTGAGGCCTACCCGCACGCAGTGATTCCGTCCGAGCCGCGTCCCTGCGCCCGCACGCTGGGGGACGATCCCGGTCGATGGCGCGCGCTGCTGGCCGACGCCGGTCGGCACCGCCTGGAGCGCAAGCAGCAGCGTATGGCCGCGAGGATCGCGCAGACACGCGACCCGCAACAGGCGCTCTACGAGGCCTTCATGGCGGCCCTGGGCTACAAGCGCAACACGCGCGCCTTCCGCCTTCTGGCCCAGCGGCTGCCGCTGGCGGGGTGGTCACCGGCGGCGCCGGCCGACCGCTACGCGCGGCTGATGCTGGCGGCGGGCCTGCTGCCCGATCCGGCGCGGGGCGAGGACGAGGCTTCGCGCCAGTTGATCCGCCAGCTCTGGGACCGTGCCTGGCGCGAGCCGGTGCCGGCCGCCGCAGAGCCGCTTCCGTGGCGGCTCGGTGCCATGCGGCCCGCCAACCATCCCGTGCGCCGACTCGCCGTGGCCGCCGCGATCTTCGGCGATCCGGCGCCGGTGGAGAGCCTCTGGAGCGATCTACCGCTGGAACCGCCGGCGGTCTGGTTCCGGACGCTCCGCCAGCGGCTCGTCGATCGCTCCCGGCTGGAACTCTGGAACGACCGCCTGACCCTCGCCCGCCGCTCCGGCGGGGAGACGGCGTGCGCCAGCCTGCTGGGCGCCGCCACCGCGGCCACGCTCGTGACCAACGTCATCGTGCCGTTCATCGCCTGCGAGAACCCCGAAATCCTGCCGCGCCTGCTGCCGGGACTGCCGGCCGAGGAGATCAGCGCGCCCATGCGGGCGACGGCCGTCCACCTCTTCGGGCGCGACCACAATCCCGCCCTCTATGCCGCGAGCGGCCTGCTGCAGCAGGGCCTGCTGCAGATCCATGCCGATTTCTGCCTCGATGCGCACGCGGGCTGCGAGGCGTGCGGGCTCGCGGCCGCGCTGAACCGCGCTACCCATTGAAGATGAAGAAGCGCCGCATGGCGTAGTTGATCGCCAGCGAGGTGACCAGGTTGGCCCCGAAGGCCAGGGTGGTCTGCGTGGCGAACCGGGCGATGAGCCAGCTCTGGATCGAGGTCCCGAGCAGCATGCTGATGCCGGAGACGCCGAAGAAGAGCAGGAACTCGATCAGCCAGGGGTGCCGCCCCGGCTTGAAGACGAAAAGACGGTTGAGGACGTAGCAGAAGGTGTTCGAGAAGAAGAAGGCGACGGCGTTGCCGATGCCGGCATTCAAGGCCCGCTGCGCATCGGTCACGTCCGGCACGGTCAGGCCGGCCAAACGCACGACGATGTCGTTCCGGGAAAGGCTGGGCAGAAGAAAGATGGCGCAGAGATAGAAGACGAGGATGTGCGTGCCCGTCGCCAGGCCCCCGACGATGGCATACTTGAGGAACTGCAGTAAGGGCGTCGTCTCATGGCTCAGGAACGCTCGCAGCCACCTAGGCATATCGTTTCACTCCGGAAGGGAATGGCCGCCGAGGGCGGCACCTGGAGACGGACAACACCGGTGACGCGGACAGGCGGATAAATGGCACGCCCACGGGGAGTCGAACCCCGCTTACAAGGATGAAAACCTTGTGTCCTAACCGATAGACGATGGGCGTACAACCGTGAAGCGGGCGGACTGTACCAAACTTGTTCCGCGCCGGCAAGGCCATTCCCTGAAGGTGGCGTATTCGGTTGGCCACAGGGGGTGCGCGGGAAGCACATGAGAAGTGGACGAGAAATTTGATCGTCCTCATCCTCGACAGCCTCACGCCGAGGGAATCCGCGAATGAACGAATGGACGACACGCAGGTCGTCCCTCCATCATTGAAAACAAAGGCTAGTTTAAGGAACTGGAGGGTCGGGCTCCGTCCCGACCGGAAGAGGACGCCAAATTTAGAATTGCTGCCGGGGCCCTCATCCGCCTCGACAAGCCCCGCGCCGCTTGGCACAATGGGTTCGCCCTATGTACCTTGATTTCTTCCAGTTGAAGGAGTTCCCGTTCAGCATCACGCCGGATCCCAAATATCTCTACCTGGCGGCCGGCTACCGGGCGGCCTTCGAGCACCTGCGCTACGGGATCACCCACCGCCGCGGTTTCATCGAGCTGACCGGCGAAGTGGGTTGCGGCAAGTCCACGCTCTGCCGCGCCGTGCTGGAGCATCTGGGCGACGGGATCCGGTCGGCCCTGATCGTGAACCCCTGCCTCAACGGCCTCCAGCTCCTGCGCGCGATCCTGCTGGACTTCGGCCTCCGCGCCCCGCGCCAGGATCGACTCTCCCTGGTGCAGACGCTCAACGCGTTCTTGCTGGAGCAGGCGGCCAACGGCGTCTGCGTCGCGCTGATCATCGACGAGGCCCAGGAGTTGCCCCGGCGCACGCTGGAGGAAGTCCGGCTACTCTCGAACCTCGAGACTGCGCGGGAGAAGCTGATCCAGATTGTGCTGTCGGGGCAGCCGGAACTCGCGGAGCGCCTGGCCGAACCCGACTTGCGCCAGCTCCGCCAGCGGATCACCGTGCGCTGCCACGTCCCGCCGATGGCGGTTCCGGAGATCGGCGGCTACATCGTCCACCGCCTGCGCACGGCCGGCGCGGGCGCGGCGCTCCACTTCACGGACGAAGCCGTGGAACGCGTGGCCCGCTATTCGCATGGCGTGCCGCGCCTGATCAACGCCCTCTGCGATTACGCGCTGATGGCCGCCTTCGCCGCCGGAACCTTCACGGTGACGGACGCGTGCGTCGCCCGCGCCGAGGCGCAATTGGAGGGTCGTCCGGAATGAGCCTGCTCGAAGAGGCTCTGCGCCGGCACGACGCGCTGTCGCAGCGGCACGCGGAGACGCCCGGATCCCCGCCGCCCCGCGACCGGCCCGCCGCCGCGCCCGCCCCGCGCGCCGACCGCCCGCCTGCGCCGGGCGTGCATCCGCCGCACGGATCGGCCTTACCATGCCCTGAACGCGCCACGGTGCCGGCTGGTGCGCCGCTGCCGGCGCGCGTGGCGGCCGTGGTGGCGCCGCTGCTGATTCTCCTGCTTTTCGCCGGCCTGGCCTGGCTGATGCTGCGGACGGGCCGACCGGACAGGCCGGACCCACAACTGCCGCGCGACGCCGCGCCGGAGCTTCGGCCGGAAACGCCCCCGGCCCTCGGCGCGATGCCCTCGGTCGCGGCGGCGACGAACGGGGCCTTGCAGTCGGTTCCCGCAAGGGCCGATCCGACGAATAATTTGCTGGTGCTGCCGGAACTGCCGGTACGACCGATGCCGCCACCGCCGCCAACCGGGAACGTCCCCTCGATTCCTGCCGTCGCATCCGCAGGCCCCCCGGATGCCGTTCCGCCCTGGCCGCTGGTGGCCATCAAGGGCATCGCCTTCGGCCGGGAACGGCTGGTGATCCTGGACACGGGCGAGATGCTGTCGGCCGGCGAACGTAGCCGGACTGGTGTCCGTGTGGTGCGCATCGAGCCGGACTGCGCCTGGATCGCGTGGCACGGCGCCACCAACATGCTGCGCAAGGGCGAGGACTCGTCCAAGCCCCTGCTGGAGTGAGGTCGGACGACGATGTTGATTCTTCAGGCAGGCTGGCTGGAGGACCGCCTCCAGATCTGGGGCGAGGTCGCTCCCGGAACCGGGGCGGGACCTTCGGTCTCCCTACCGGCCGGCGGGGGCCGTACGGCAAACCACCGGGCCGACCTGCGCGGGATCGCGGTCTCGCCGTTCGATGCCGGCGCTCCGCTGCTGGGCAAGGTGGTCGAGGCGCTGGCGGAGAGCCGCGCGGCGGCCCGGATGCGGCATGTGCGCCCCGCCGCCGCCTGGCTGCCGAGCCGCCGCGGCTGGCCGATCCCGGCGCACAGGGGCTTTCTGCCCCTGGACTGGCCGCTGCCGAAGGCGGATGAACCGCCGCCCGTGCCGGCTCCCTGGCGTGTGAGCCTGCTGCCCCTGAGCTGGATCGAGCTCTGCGCCCTGCTCAGCGCCTGCTCGAACGGCCCGGTGCTGGGCCGCCGCCTGCATGCCGGACGCTCGCTGATCGCCTGGAGCCGTCTCTTGCGCTATGCCGGCGCCCTGGTCGCCCGCCAGTCCTACCTGCCCCACCTGATCGGCGTGGACGACATGCGGTTCGAGAGCCGCTGGCGCCCGGTGCTCGACCCCGACGACCGGCGGCGCTTCCTCGTGCTGGCCCGCCAAATGCCGCCTGCGGCGGTCTGCCTCTCGCTGACCGGCGCCGTGCCCGGCGCCCTGCATGCGGCGGCGTGGCGCGAGGCCGTCGCCCGCGATTTTCTCGAGCAGTCCGTCGACCGCCTCGTCCGCAGCGCGGTGACGACCCCGCTCACCCGTGCGCACGCGCTCAAGGGGCGCCACTCGGGCGCGCATGCCGCCTGGCTCGCCTCGCTGCGCGGCGACGGGCGCCGAGTCCGCTGGGAGCAGCCCGAGGATCTCCAGCAGCTCGCGGACGCCCTGGCGGCCTGGCGTCGGCCGCTCGACATGGGCCACGCCGCCGACTGCCGCCTGGTCTTCCGGCTCATCGAGCCCAGCCGCCCGGAGGCCACCGGGGCCCGCTGGCGGCTCACGGCCGCCGTGAAACAGGCGCGGGAGCCCGGTGCCTGGTCGCTCTGGCGTCTCGACCAGGCGCCGCCCCTGGTTCGCGAATACGGGCTCACGGCGCTCGGACAGGCCGTCACCCTCTGCCCCTGCCTGCGGGCGCATGCGCCCGAGGCGACGGAGCAGGGCGTTCCGCTCGACACGGGCGAGGCCTACAACTTCCTCTCGCACGATATCGACGTGCTGCGCGCGGCGGGCTACGAAATCGAGACCCCGGACTGGTGGCGGGCGCAGGGCGACGCGAATCCCGTGCGGCTGCGGGCGCTGCTGGATGCGGCCTTCAACGACCCCGGCAGCTTCGCGCGGCTCGGTCTGGACCAGCTCGCCGAGGTCAACTGGACGCTGGTGCTGGGCGACCATGCCGTCACGCCCGCCCAGCTCAAGGAGCTGCTGGCCGCCAACGAACCGCTGATTCGCTGGCAGGGACGCTGGATGGCCATCGACCGGAGCGCCGCGGCCGCCGCCCTGCGGCAGCTCAAGGAGCGCCAGGGACGGCGGACGACCCTGCGGGAACTGCTCAAGCTGGCCATCGGCGGGGGCACGGTGGATGGCGTGCGCATCGACACCGGCGCCTTCGGCACGCAGGGGGCCAGCGGCGACCTCATGCGCCGCCTGCGCGGCGAGGCGGGGATCGAGCCGCTGCCCGCGCCGGAGGCGTTCCACGGGGAGCTGCGGCCCTACCAGGAGCGCGGCCTCGCCTGGCTGGCCTGGCTCCGCCAGTGGGGGCTCGGCGCCTGCCTCGCCGACGACATGGGTCTCGGCAAGACCATCCAGGCGCTGGCCCTCTTCCAGCATGTGCGGAACCTCGGCGCCACCCGGCCGATCCTGCTCGTCTGTCCGCTCTCGATCATCGCCAACTGGGTCTACGAGGCGTCGCGTTTCACGCCCGGCCTGACCGTGCTGACCCATTACGGCGCCTCCCGCGCGCCCGGCAGGCTGCTGCAGGAGGCGGCGCAGCGCCATGACCTCGTCGTCACCAGCTACACGCTGCTCTGCCGCGATTTCGCGGCCCTCAACCGCGTCCAGTGGTCGATGGTCGTGCTCGACGAGGCACAGAACATCAAGAATCCCGCCACGCTGCAGTCGCGCGCGGCGCGCGCGCTGACCTCCGATTTCCGCCTCGCCCTGACGGGCACCCCCGTCGAGAACCAGGTCGGGGATCTCTGGGCGCTGATGGACTTCCTCAATCCCGGCATGCTGGGGACGCACGCGCTCTTCAACAAGCGTTTCCAGCGTCCGATCCGCACCGGCGTCGACACCGGCGCGCGCGCGACGCTGCGGGAGATCACCGCGCCCTTCATCCTGCGGCGGCTGAAGCGCGATCCCGGCATCATCGCCGACCTGCCCGAGCGGGTGGAGAACAAGGTCTTCTGCAGCCTGACGCCCGAGCAGGCCGCGCTCTATGCCGCCGAGCTGCGCCGACTGGACGAGGGGCTGGACGGCGCGGAGGGGCTGGCGCGGCGTGGCCTCGTGCTGGCCACGCTGACGCGCCTCAAGCAGATCTGCAACCACCCAGCGCACTACGAGGGCGGCCTCGGGGGCGTCCGGCTGGAGACGATGGGCGCCGAGGGATCCGGGGAGCTGCCGGCGCCCGAAACGTCGCGGTCCGGCAAGCTGGCGCGCTTCGCCGCCCTGGTCGAGGAAGTCGTCGGCAATGGCGAGTGCGCGCTGGTCTTCACCCAGTACGCCGTGATGGGTGCGCTCCTGCGGAAACACCTGCGCGAGCTGCTGGGATGCGAGATTCCCTTCCTGCACGGCGGCGTGCGGCGCGAGGCCCGCACCGCGATGATCGCGCGCTTCCAGTCCGGGGACGGGCCGCCCG
>CAZYRQ010000097.1:0-6614 GCA_964649455.1 uncultured Lentisphaerales bacterium | reverse complement strand
CCGGGGCCGGAAGCGGAAACGGCAGCCCCGGCCGAAGCCGGGACTGCCGTGGAGGCGAAGGCATGAATCAGTCCGTATCGGGACTCAGCACACGGAGGTACTCATGGTAGGCGTAAACACGATCCCGGCGCTTGCCAGTGATCTCCCGCAGGACACCCGCCGCCTGCAACGCGTCGATGGCCTTCACAGCTGTCGGCTTGCTGACGCCGAGCAACTTGATCGCCAGCGACAGGGTCACCATCGGATGCGACGGCAACAGTTCGAAGAGCCGGATGGCGGGGACCGTGGTCTTGGCGTGCGCGGCCACCTTTGTGCGGTCGGCGGCGGTTACGGTGTGGAGCCGCTGCGCGCTGGCAACCGCGTCATCGGCGGCTTCCGTCACGCAATCGAGAAAGAAGCGCATCCAGCCTTCCCAGTCTCCGTCCACGCGAACGCCGTTGAGCCGGTCGTAGTAGGCCTGGCGATGCCGCTTGAACGCGACGCTGAGGTAGAGCAGCGGCGTCTTGAGAAGTCCCCAGTGCTCAACCAGCAAAGCAACCAGCAGACGCCCGATACGCCCGTTCCCGTCCAGGAACGGATGGATGGTCTCGAACTGGACATGCGCCAGGCCAATGCGGACGAGCGGCGGCAGCGGATCGTCGCCATGAATCCACTTCTCCAGCGCCGACAAAGCCTCGGGCACGACGTCCGGCGGCGGCGGCACGAAGCGGGCGTTGCCGGGTCGGCTCCCTCCGATCCAGTTCTGACTGCGCCGAATCTCGCCGGGCTGCTTCTCGCTCCCGCGCACGCCTTTCATCAGCCGTTTGTGAATGTTGCAGAACAGCCGGGTTGCCAGTGGAAGACCATCAGGCCTGGCCAACTCACCGCGTGCGAACGTCAGCGCGTCCACGTAATTGCAGACCTCGCGGACGTCGTCGGGCCGCTCGGCCTTCTCGCCCGCCTCAAATGCGAGCACGTCCTGGAGCGTCGCCTGCGTGCCCTCGATCTGGGAGGTGATGAGCGCCTCTTTGCGCACGAAGCCGTAGAGGAACCATTCCGCGTTCGGAACCATGTCGGCGGCCACGGCGAGCTTGCCGAGCGCGGACGTGGCGGCGGACAGCGCCCGGCGCGTTTCATCATCCAGGGTCAGTGGTGGATTGGCGGGAGGCAGCGGCGCGGGAACGAAGGCGCGAACCTCTTCGTTCTCCCACTTCGTGACCCGGTATGTGCCTGTTTTCCTTCGCATTGCTCGTCAGCGCTCCTTTACCACCGCTGGCCGCTAGTCAAGGAAGCGTTACCAGCAGCGGGAGATAGTAAAGCACTCTTTACTAGAGAATGCAAGTGCAGAACCCGACGCGCCGTGCGGATGGGGCGCGTCGGGTTCCGGTTGGATGGGTGGTTATCGCGGAGACTGCTTCGCCGCGAGCTCGCGCGCGTAGACGCTGTCCATCAGGGCGAACCTGCCGCGCTCGGTCTTGACGAACCGGCTCTTGTCGCCCTTGGTGGCGATCTCGCGCAGGATGGCGGCGTAGAGCGTGCTGGCGGGCGTCTTGCCGGTGCGCGGCGCCCAGAGGTTCTGGTTGACGGCCTCGGCGACGAGGTCCTTGCAGCCCATCGGCTCGCCGGAGCCTTGCGACAGGATGCTGACGACCGCGTCCACGAGGCTCATCTGCCTGTGCGTGTCCTCACGCGGACAGGTGGCCTTGGCGCCCATCGCAACGGATGGGCCGCCGTTCGCGCCAGGATCGCCCGTGGCGCGTCCGACCGCGTCGCTGGCGTCTTTGGTTGCCTCCTGGGTTTGCGCGGCTCCTGGCGCATCCTGGGCGGCCCGGTTGGGCGCCGCGTCTGCCGCGTCCTCGGCGGCCTTGACCTTGGCGTCCACGCCGGGCGTGGTCGGTGGCACGCCGAGTCGCTCGCTCGGCAGCGCGCGCGGATTCCCGGCCTTCGGCTTCGCGGCGTCCGGCCTGGTCGCCTTCGCCGTCTTGTCCTGCTTCGTCTTGTTCTTCTTCATCGTGGTTCTCCTTCTGGTTGGGGTTTACGGATGCATCTCGTCGACAATGAGTTGGACCTCGTCCTGTCCGACACCGGACAGAAGCGCCAGCGACGCGATCAGGGCGCGGTGGACGGCGTCGAGAGACTCCACGGTCGCCGGGCCGATCTCCTGCCCGGCGCACCGCCGGAGCTCGATGTCCAGCCAGCCGGCCAGGTTGGCGATGTCGGTGCGCGTCCGCTTCAGGGGGTCCGGCTTCCGCCGGCCGCTCCCCGGCGCGGTGTTTCTGCGGTTCATGTTCCCGGTCTCCTCTCTCTACCGTTTCCTGCTGATCATCGCGTCGAGGATCTCGTGGCCCTCGGCGCCCTTGAGGAATCCCACCGCCTCGCCCAGCAGCTCGCGGACGTGGCCCAGGCTCCCGGCCACCGGCCAGGTGTCCTCGCGCATGTCGTCCTTGTCCAGCTCGGCCTGGAGCATCTTCACGAGGCGGTCGATGTGGCTGCGCGTCGCGCGGCAGGCGTTCTTCGGCGTGTCGTTCTTGTCGTTCATCTTAAGTCCTTCCGGTTCAACCGATTGCGTTCCTTTTTACAGGTCGCATGTTTGCTCGAAGGCGGGGGAACATCAACTGGAATGTTCGATTTTCCTGAACTTTTATATCCGGTCTGGAGCCCGTCAGCTGGAACGGTTGCTGCATGTCCCCGGCGCGGCGTCCGGGCGTCATGCGTCCAGTTCCTCCAGGAGCCGGGCGCACGCCTCCTTGCCGCCGAGGCGCTCGACCAGCCGCTTGACGAACCAGGCGGCCTGCCGGTCGGCGGCGGTGCCGCCGAACACCCCGACGACGGATGCCACGCCGCCGGCGACGAGCGCCAGGGCCTGCGGGCTCAACTCGCCGGCAATGGCGTCCAGCATCGACTCGCCGCCGCCGGGGTTTGCGGCGCGTCGCCGGGCGTTGTAGAACCGCACCGCGTCGCGGGCGATCCTGACCGCGCCGTGGTAGGCGTTGATGGCGTCGCCCAGGGTGATGGCGTCGCCGGGCGCGACAGGCGGCATCCCGGCGATGCTCTGCAGCGCGTCGGCCAGGCTCTCCGCGAGCTGTTCCGCCGATTGGGTGTCGGACGCCGCGCCGTCTGTGTCGTCATTCCCGGGGATGGTCACGCGCCGGCGCTGGCCGTCGATGGTGGTCTGGTAGGTCTTCATGGTCGTTTCCTTTCAATCCGCGAACCGCTGGAGCTCGCGGTAGTAGCCGTCGATGTCGCCGTTCGTGCCGCGCACGCCGTCGCAGCGGCGCTGGATGACCTGGGCGAGGCTCCAGAGTTCGTTCTCGCCGGCGTCGGCGTGGACGAGTTGCTTGGACGAGACCACCCGCGTCAGCCAGGCCTGCTCCTTGCCGGGGTCGCGGATGATGCTGTCGATGCGGATGTTGTCGCCCTCGCGTTCGATGGCGACGCGTCCGGCGCGTCCTTCGAGTTCGATGCGTTTGACTGTCATGGTGTCGTTCCTTTCCGTTCAGGCGAGGTTGAGGAGGAGGTTCGCGGCGAGGCGGCGCAGGGCGCCGTCGTCGTCCCAGGCGGTGGCCACCGGTTTCGTCGCGCAGGTTTTAAGCGCGTAGAGCACCCGGCCGCGGCTGGTGGTCATGGCCTTGACGATCCGGGCGTCCTGGCCCGCGTGCGTCTTCGTCGTGTCGTTCCTGTTGTTCATCGTAAGTCCTTCCGGTTCAACCGATTGCGTTCCTTTTTACAGGTCGCATGTTTGCTCGAAGGGCAGGAAACATCAACTGGAATGTTCGATTTACCTGAACTTATATATCCGGTCTGGAGCCCGTCAGCTGGAACGGTTGCTGCATGCGCCCGGCGCGGCCGGTTTCCGGGCGTCCCGATCATCCCGGAGCGGGTCTTACACCTGTTATATACCCCGGCAAACGGAAAGGCGGCGGCATGACGGCCGATTCCACGCCCAGGATCACGGCGCTCTCGCCCGCCCAGGCGGCGCGCATCCTCTCGGCCTCCGGCCAGCGGCGGCTCGACGAGGCGCAGATCCGCTCCGACATCGACTCCGGCGCGCCCGCCAACACCGACGGCACCATCAACCTGGTGCACTACGCCGCCTGGCTCGCGCGGCGGGTGGCGGAACGCGGGCCGGAAGCGGGAGGCGACGCGCCATGAGCGACGCCCTCAAGCCTCAAGCCTCAAGCCGCAGGACTTCCCTCGATCCCCGGAACCTCAAGCCCGCCGATCTGGCGCGGCTCTTGAACTCGACGCCCCTGGGCGTGGTCATCGACGAGCGCCAGCTCTACCGCCACCGCATGCGGGCCGGGTTCCGCATCGGCGACGGGCGGCACATCGATCTGCTGCGGTACACCGCCTGGCTCTTCGAGCAGCACCACGCGCCCCGCAAGCCGGCCGATCCGAACGCCGGCTACGAGGCGCTCAAGGAGCGCGCGGCGGCCCGCAACCGGGCGCTGTCGGAGGCCGGCCGCGACATCGGCGAACTGCCCGCCGTCGCCGATCCTGGACGCAGGGAGCGGGCGCAGGGCGATTTCAGGTTCTTCTGCGCGTCCTACTTCCCCTTGACGTTCTATCTACCCTGGTCACCCGACCATCTGAAGGTCATTGCCCGGATCGAGCAGTCGGTGCTGCATGGCGGCCTCTTCGCCCTGGCGATGCCGAGAGGCGCGGGAAAGTCTGTGATGGCCGAGTGCGCCTGTCTCTGGGCGGTGCTTTTCGGCCACCGGGACTTCGTCTGCCTGATCGGGGCGTCGGAGGTCCATGCCGTCGAGATGCTCGACTCGATCAAGATGGAGCTGGACGGCAACGACCTCCTGGAGGCCGACTTCCCCGAGGTCATCTACCCGGTTCGCTGCCTGGACGGCATCGCCAACCGCTGCTCGGGGCAGCTCTACAAAGGGGAGCGGACGCACATCGGCTGGACGGCGAACGAGATCGTCCTGCCCACCGTGCCCGGCTCGATGGCCAGCGCGGCGATCATCAAGGTCGCCGGGATCACCGGACGCATCCGCGGCATGAAGTTCAAGCGCGCCGACGGCCGGACGGTGCGGCCCTCGCTGGTCGTGCTCGACGATCCCCAGACCGACGAGTCGGCGCGCTCGCTCTCGCAGTGCGCCACGCGCGAACGCATCCTGGCCGGCGCGGTCCTGGGGCTGGCCGGGCCCGGGAAGAAGATCTCCGGCATCATGCCCTGCACGGTGATCCGTCCCGGGGACATGGCCGACACGATCCTCGACCGGGAAGAACACCCGGAGTGGAATGGCGAGCGCACGAAGATGGTCTACCGCTTCCCCGTAAACGAGAAGCTCTGGGCCGAATATGCCGAGGCGCGGGCGGAGTCGCTGCGGCGCCATGGCGACCTGCGCGATGCCACGGCATTCTACCGGGACAACCGGGCGGCGCTCGACGAGGGGGCCGAGATCGCCTGGCCTGAGCGGTTCAACCACGACGAGCTGTCGGCCGTCCAGCACGCGATGAACTTGAAGCTCCAGGACGAGGCCGCGTTCTTCGCCGAGTACCAGAACGAGCCGCTGGCCGACAAGGGGATCGAGGACGAGGGACTGCTGACGGCCGACCAGATCGCCGGCAAGCTCAACGGCATGCGGCGCGGCGAGATCCCGGTGGGCGCCACGCGCCTGACGATGTTCATCGACGTCCAGGGGAAGCTCCTCTACTGGCTCGCGGCGGCGTTCGAGGAGGATTTCACGGGGTACGTGGTGGACTACGGCGCCTGGCCCGACCAGCGCCGGGCCTACTTCACGCTGCGGGACGCCCAGCGGACGCTGCAGTCGGCGGCGAAGGGCACGGGCCTCGAGGGGGCGATCTACGCCGGGCTGGAGGCGCTGACGGGCGAATGCCTCAACCGCGAGTGGCGGCGCGACGACGGGGCCATGATGCGCATCGAGCGGTGCCTGATCGACGCCAACTGGGGCACGTCGACCGACGTGGTCTACCAGTTCTGCCGCCAGAGCCCGCACGCGGCGGTGCTGCTCCCCAGCCACGGGCGCTTCGTGGGCGCGGCCAGCATGCCCTTCGCCGAGTACAAGCGCCGGCGCGGCGACCGTCTGGGACTGAACTGGCGCATCCCGAACGTGCAGGGCAAGCGGTCGGTGCGGCATGCGATCTTCGACTCGAACTTTTGGAAGAGCTTTGTGCATGCCCGGCTGGCGGTCCCGATGGGCGACCGGGGGTGTCTCTCGCTCTTTGGACGGGATGCCGGGGCGCACCGGCTCCTGGCGGAGCAGCTCACCGCCGAGTACCGGGTGCGGACCGAGGGGCGCGGCCGCGTGGTCGACGAGTGGCGGATGCGGCCGGAGGCCCAGGACAACCACTGGCTCGACGGCCTGGTGGGCTGCGCCGTGGCCGCGTCGATCCAGGGGGCGGTGCTGCCGGGCACGGATGCCAGGGCCGCGCCGGGGCGGGCGCCGATCCGGCTTTCTGAACTGAGGAGGAGCAAGCGGTGATGGACAAGGCAGACGGGACGAAAGAACGGAACGGGAGCCGGGGCATCGCGTGCCCCGCATGCGGTTGCAGGCATTTCCGGGTGCTCTACACCCGGCCTGCCCTGGGCGGCCGCCTGCTGCGACGCCGGGAGTGCCGCCACTGCGGGCGGCGGGTGACGACCTACGAGCAGTCTCTGG
>CAZYRQ010000096.1:0-6645 GCA_964649455.1 uncultured Lentisphaerales bacterium | reverse complement strand
CGAAGGCGACCCACTGGTCCGGCGCGATGCAGTTGACGCTCGCGATGACGGGGATTTTCAGCCCCTTGCGCAGGGCCTTGAGATTCTCGATGTATTTCTCAGGCCCGAGCCGCATTGGCAGATCCGCGCGCAGGTAGTCGAGCGCCGCGCTGGAGTCGGACTCCGCCAGGGCGTCGTACATGTGGGCAACATCTTCGCGGATTTGCTCCTCGAAGATCGAGCGGACGACGATCGCGCCGACGCCGGCCGCCTCCAGACTGCGCGCGGTCTCCAGACGGCTGGTTAATGGGCAACTGCTGGCGATCAGCGGGTTCTTCAGGGACAGGCCCAGGTAGGTTGTCGCAAGGGATGGCATGTGGTTTTCCTCGTCGTTGCGGCGCGCTATAGCAGCGTTGGCAGTCATTGTAGCGAGTTGGTGCCGGAAAGCAAATCGCGATTCAGAGATTCGTAGCTTTCTCCGCAACCGACGCCCGCTTCCAAATGCACTTACTTCGCGCACCCCCTGTGTCTGGCCAAAATGAATTCTTTCCGCTTGATATATCGAATTCGAGGGCGAGCGTCCCCGCGTACCGTATGCGCAAGGCCGGGCGCACGGTGAGGCTGCCGGGGCGCTGTCAACTCTCGCATTTCAGCCCAGTGTTGCTCCCGCCGCACGCTTGGGTTACACTAAGTCCGTCGTCTATCACCAACCCGTTTGACGACAAGGTATTCCGGCGGGATCGCGACCGGCGCGTTCCGTAGCTACGCCTCCGACGCTCTGAAACCGGGGAGAAGCACAACCAGGAGAATAGCCATGCCCGATCCGGGAATGATGCTCAAGGATCTCGATGGATTTCGCGGCACCTCGCGGCGCCCGTGGCTGGTCATCGTCACCGTGGTGATCCTGGCCACGCTGGCCGGCATCCTGCTGGTTCGCCATCTCGAGCGGGGCCGGACGACCGCCCCGGAGCCCGTTACACCCCGCGCGGCGCCGTCCGCCGCGGCGTCCGCTTCCGATCCCGCCGCCGCCCCGCCGGCGGCCGACGCGCTGTCCGCCGAGGCCGCCAGCCTGCTGGCCCGCGCCCAGGCGGACGAGGCCGCCGACCAGCTCCTCGCCGCGCGCACCAACTACCTGGCCCTCCTCGCGCGGCCCGACGCCGACGCGGCGCGGGCCTTCGCCGAGACACGGATCGGCGCGGTCAACGTCACGCTGGCCGGCACGCCGCGCGCCATGCCGGAGAAGATCGACTACGCCATCCGCGCAGGCGACTCGATCAAGATCCTGGCGCGCCGCCACGGCTGCACCGCCGAGCTGATCATCCGGGCCAACAACATCCGGAATCCCGACCGTATCCAGATCGGCGACCGCCTGCGGATTCTCGACAAGCCGGCCTTTGCCATCCGCATCGGCAAGACCACCAACGACCTCCTGCTGACGCTCAACGGGGCCTTCTTCAAGCGCTACACGGTCGGCACCGGCATGTACGGCCGCACCCCCGTCGGCACTTTCCGCATCCAGGACAAGATCGAGAACCCGCCCTGGTGGCGTCCCGACGGCCAGGTCGTGCCCTTCGGCGATCCGGAGAACATCCTCGGCACGCGCTGGATGTCGCTGGCGTCCACGGGCGAGACGCCTCCCGCCCGGGGCTACGGCATCCACGGCACCTGGGATCCCGCGACCCTCGGCAAGCAATCGAGCGCGGGCTGCATCCGCATGCGCAACAGCGACGTCGAGGAGCTCTTCATGCTCGTTCCCGACGGTACGCCCGTCATGATCGTTGAGTAAGGTGGGACAGGCATTCCTGCCTGTCCGCTGTGGAAGGAGTAAGCCGGGGGCGTAAGCGTGCCGTTTAAGATCGGGTGTAAGACCAGAGCCTTCGGCTGCCGCACATACTCCCCATCCTCGGGTACGTTGCCGAGTCACAAAGCCCTATGCGGGCAGCGACTGGATGGTCAGGCCGAGGACGTGCTCGGCGCCGGGTTCGAGTGTGACGACATCCGCGTCGGCGTTGGCCGGCTCGATGCAGAGAAAGCGCTGGTAGTCGTCGTGATCCATGTCGGTCAGGCTCCGGGTCTTCTCGATCCATGGATTCCAGACGACCGTTGTCTGGCTGCCCCGCTTGCCGATGACGATCTGCCGGCCAATACCGGGATCGAGGAGCGTGCAGTTTCCAGTGGTTTTCCGGAAGAGCCGGTCGGTCTCCGCCTGGATCTGCAACGCCCCGTGCTGGCGCTCGTCCCGTCCCGCCGGCGAGAGATCCTGGTAGGCGAGGTTCTCGAGTCCCAGCACACGGACTGCCGCGATCTGGCTGACGAGGAAGTAAGGATGCAGGGCCTGCGTCAGCGCCATGGGCGTGTCGCCCCTGTTGGTCGTGACGAGTTCGAGATTCAGCGTCTCGCTGACTGAGATGGTCAGCTCGAGGCGGAAGGGATGCGGCCAGAGGGCCAGCGTCTCCTCGTTGTGCGCGAGCTGCAGGCGCGCGCTGGTCTGGCGCGAGTCGTAGGATGTGGCCAGCAGCCGCCAGCGTCGGAGGCGCGCGAACCCGTGGTTCGGAAGCCGGGTGTCCATGGCATGGGCGCCGAACCAGGGCCAGCAGACGGGGATGCCGCCGCGGATCGGCTGGCCTGCGGCGACGTGGGCGCTGCGTTTGCTCATCCAGAGGACGGGACTCTGTCCCGTGGGCCGGTAGCCAAGCACATGCGCGCCATAGAGCGCGATCTCGCAGGAGCCGCGGCTATCGGCCAGGCTGAGCAGCGGAAAGCCAGCGGGACCTTCGCGGAAGGCGATCCGCTCGGGGGCTCCGTAATTCCGGTTCAGGACGGTGATGTCGTTGGTTGGCATCTCGGTACCTCCGGCGCAGGCGGTTTAATTCACCTGGCCCGTTCGCGCAGTCGAACCATCGCCTCCTCGACGTTCTCCCGGCTGTTGAAGGCGCTGATGCGGATGTAGCCCTCCCCGCAGCGCCCGAACCCGGCGCCCGGCGTGGTGACCACCTGGGCCTCCTTCAGCAGCTGGTCGAAGAACTGCCAGGAGTCGTCGCGCGTGCGCACCCAGAGGTAGGGGCTGTTCTCGCCGCCGGTCACCGGCAGGCGCAAGTGCTTCATCGTCTGGCGGATGAGGGCGGCATTGCCGAGGTAGAAGTCGTTGAGGGCGCGGACCTGCGCCTGCCCCTCGGGCGAGTAGACCGCCTCGGCCGCGCGCTGCACGGGATAGGAGACGCCGTTGAACTTGGTCGTGTGGCGGCGGTTCCAGAGCGGGTGCAGCGGCCGCGCCTCGCCGGCCGCCGTGTAGGCCAGGCAGGTCTTCGGCACGACGGTGAAGGCGCAGCGCGTGCCGGTGAAGCCCGCCGTCTTCGAGAAGCTGCGGAACTCGATCGCCACCTCCCGCGCCCCCGCGATCTCGTAGATCGAATGCGGCAGCGACGGGTCGCGGATGAAGGCCTCGTAGGCGGCGTCGAAGAGGATCAGCGCCCGGTTGGCACGGGCGTATGCCACCCACTCCGCCAGCTGCTCGCGCGTCGCCGTGGCTCCGGTCGGATTGTTTGGGTAGCAGAGATAGACCAGGTCGACCGGCCGCGAGGGCGGCGCGGGGACAAAGCCGTTGCGCTTCGTGCAGGCAAGATAGACCAGGCCGCTGTAGCGCCCGTTGCGGGCGGCACCCGTGCGGCCCGCCATGACATTCGTGTCGACGTAGACCGGGTAGACCGGATCGGGGATCGCGATGCGGAGGCGCCGGGCGAAGAGCTCCTGGATGTTGGCCGTGTCGCACTTGGCGCCGTCGCTGACGAAGATCTCGTCGGGCGCGATGTCCGCTCCGCGCGACTGGTAGTCGTGGCGCGCGATCGCCTCGCGCAGGAAGTCGTAGCCCTGCTCGGGGCCATAGCCGCGAAAGGTGGAGGCCACGGCCATTTCGTCGACCGCCCGGTGCATGGCGGCGATGCAGGCCGTCGGCAGCGGCTCGGTGACATCGCCGATGCCGAGGCGGATGATGCGCCGGGGCGGGTTGGTGGCCTGGTAGTCGCGCACGCGGCGCGCGATCTCCGAGAAGAGGTAGGAGGACTGCAGTTTGTCGAAGTTTTCGTTGATCCGAATCATGGTGTCTCCTGTTGCGGAACCAGCGGGTCGGCATCCGGCGTCACGTCGGCTAGGCCACCGGCGGACTCGTTCGCCTTGAGCGGTTCGAGCACCCAGCGCTTGTTATACCAGAACCACTGTCCCGGTGTCGCGCGAATCATGGAGTCGATCTGGAACATGACGCACGCGGTCATGCGCCGCAGATCGCTGTCGGCGTCGGCGGCGGGATCGGGGAACACCGGCTCCAGCATGTCGAATCGGTGCCGGAACCAGCCTACGCGCCGCACGATCGCCGGTAGCACCGGTACGCGGGCCACGCGGGCGAACTGCGCCATGCCGCGCCCGAGGTTGGCCGTCGCGCCCAGAAAGGGGATCTCCAGGTCGGGACGCCGGGTGCGGACATCGGGCAGGATCGCGAAGACCTCGCCCCCGCGCAGGCGCCGCACGACCTGGCGCAGCGCCGACGAGCCGCGCGGGATGATGTGCAGTCCGAAGCCGCGCTGGCGGTTGAGCCAGTCGTTCACCAGCGGGTTGTGCTGCACGCCGGCCACGGAGAAGATGGGCAGACCGGCCTGGTGTACCGCCACGCCGGCTAGATCCCAGTTGCCTAGATGGGGGAGGGCGATGACTAGTCCGCCATGCTGCGTCACGAGTTCCCGCACACGCGCCATGCAGGGGGCGTAGTTCTCGATATGGATCTCCAGCCAGGCGGGCGTGAAGCGTCCGGCGCGCATCAGCTCGACCAGGTTGAAGGCGAGATTGCGCAGCGAGAGCCACGCCACGCGGCGTTGCTGGCGCGGGGTCAGCGTGGCGCCGAAAACGGACGCGATGCGGCGCAGGGTCTCGCGCCGTCGGAAGCGGGTGACATGGAACGCGAAACGCGCCCCGAACCATGCCAGGGTGAGCGCAACCTCATGCGGCAGGACGCGGAAGAGCCCCGCAGCCGCCCGCAGCGCGGCATACTCGATCCGATGTCTGGGAGAGACGAACATGTGCGGCCAGCATAGGGGAATCCGTGCTTGAAATCAACCCTTCGCGCCGCCTAGACATTGAACAGAAAATGCACCACGTCGCCATCCTGCATCACATACTCCTTGCCCTCGACGCGCAGCGCGGCCGCCGCACGGCAGGCCGCCTCCGAACCGTGGCGGATGTAGTCGTCGTAGCCGATCACCTCGGCGCGGATGAAGCCGCGCTCGAAATCGCCGTGGATGACGCCGGCGGCCTGCGGTGCCCGCGTGCCCACACGGATCGTCCAGGCGCGCACCTCTATCGGGCCGGCCGTGAAAAAACTGATCAGACCCAGGGTGGAGTAGGCCATGCGGATCGTCTGGTCGAGCCCGCTCTCGGTCAGGCCGTAGGCGGCGAGCAGCTCCGCGCGTTCCTCCTCGGCCATGGCGCTCAGCTCCGCCTCCAGTTGCGCGGCGATCGTGATCACAGTCGTACTCTCGGTGCGGGCGTGTTTCTGCACGGCGGCAAGCGGCGCGCAGGCTTCGCGCCGGGCCAGATCGGCGTCGCCGAGGTTGGCACAGTAGATGACGGGCTTGTCGGTGAGCAGTTGCAGGTCGGCGAGAACGCCGACAATGGGGTCGCCTTCGGGACGCGGATACTGGCGCGCAGGTTTGCCGGCATCGAGATGCGCTTTGAGCCCCTCCATGGCGGCGACCTCGGCGCGCAGCGTCTTGTCAGCACGCGCCTGGCGCCCGATGCGGTCGATGCGCTTTTCGAGTGTCTGCAGGTCGGCCAGCAGCAGCTCGGTCTCGATGATCTGGATGTCGCGCACGGGATCGACGCCGCCCTCGACATGCACGACGTCGTCGTTCACGAAGCAGCGCACGACATGGATGATGGCGTTGACCTCGCGGATGCGGCCGAGGAACTGGTTGCCGAGACCGTCGCCCTTGCTCGCCCCGCGGACTAGCCCGGCGATGTCGACAAAGTCCACCGTGGCGGCCACCACGCGGCCGGGATGCACGCGCTCCGCGAGCGCTCCGAGCCGCGCGTCCGGCACCGGCACGGTCGCCTGGTTGGGCTCGATCGTGCAGAAGGGATAGTTGGCCGCGGCCGCCTGCTGCGTGCGGGTGAGCGCGTTGAAGAGAGTCGATTTGCCGACGTTGGGCAGACCGACGATTCCGACTGCTAGAGGCATGTGAGATCCTGTCTGTTGTCTGCCTACACTGTACACGGCGCGAACCAGGATGGCAATGCTGACGCGTCTTGACTTTCCCGCCCACATACCACATAGTTTTCCCATGAAAACACTCGTATGTCGATCTGCGCGCTTCACATGCATGGCCGGTGCGGCCGTCGCGCTGCTGGTTCCGGTGCTCCGGGGCGCGGAGCCGACGCCGCTCACGCTGCCGCCGCTGCCCTATGCGCTCGATGCGCTGGCACCGCACCTTTCGGCACGCACGCTTGAATTCCATTACACCCGTCACCACCAGGGCTACTTGGACAATCTGAACCGCCTGGTGGCAGGAACGCCGCTGGCGGGCCAGAGCCTTGAGGCCATTATCGCCGCCGTCGCCGGTAAGCCTGAACAGCAGGGCCTCTTCAACAACGCCGCGCAGGTCTGGAACCACAGCTTCTTCT
>CAZYRQ010000095.1:0-6649 GCA_964649455.1 uncultured Lentisphaerales bacterium | reverse complement strand
CCAACAATATCATCAAGTACACGACGGCGCAGGCGGGCACGGTCAACGGCATCCTACCCTTCGGTTATGTCGGCAGCGACTTCGCCGTGGTGGCCAACAACACCCCCATCACAGCCTACAACGCCTACACGACGGGCGACCTCGGCGCGTACCCCGGCGGCACGGCCAACTTCAGCCTCTACGGATTGCAGACACCCTGCGCGGCCTTCAAGGCGGTCAACGCGGTCAAGATGACCGGCGGACTGGGTATCGAGGTTGCTTCCGGAACGCTGACCTTCACCAGCGGCGGCATCATCAACGACGGCGGCGGCAACATCACCGGTGCAGGCACGATCGCCGCGGGCGCTGCAGTCTGGACGATCAACAATACCGGCGACATGGCCATCGGCACGGCCATGACGGGCACCGGCGGTCTGGTCAAGGGCGGCGTCGGCCGGCTGATGATCGCCAGCGCCACGGCCTTCAGCGGAAACACCTTCGTCACCGGCGGCACGCTGGCCTATGGCATCGACGATGCGCTCGGCGCCCAGGACATCACCGTGGATGGCGGTGCCACCCTCGACTTCGGCGCCTACAACGACACGAACCTCGGCAGCGTAACCGTCAAGAATGGACGCATCATCGCCACCGGCGCCACGGCGGCCAACAGCATCATCCAGGCCTCCGGCAAGACCCTCACGCTGGGCGGCGGGCCGAGCGGGTCGCGCGGCTCGGTCAACACGGGCGACGGCATTTGGAAACTGGCCGGCAACCTGACCTTCAGCGAGACCGGCGATCCCGGCGTCGCTACCGTCGCCGGTCGCCTCGACCTGAACGGGGCCACGCGCACGTTCACCGTCGGCAACAGTCTGGGCGCGGACACGGTTGTCGATCTCGATGTTCCGGCGGTCCTCTCCGGTGCCGCCGGCAACGGCCTCACCAAGGCCGGCACGGGCACCCTGCGCCTGGGCGGCGCCAACACCTTCGACGGCCCCGTGACGGTCTCGGGAGGCACCCTGCGCCTCGCGCATCCGCAGGCGCATGGACTTGCAAGCGCGACCCGCGCGATCGCGGTCAACACCGGCTACAGCCTGGTGCTCGATGCCCTTAACGGCAATATCGCGATCCCAGATTCATACACACTGAGCCTGAACGGTGGCGGCGTGGCGACGGTCGGCCCGGTCAGCGGCGCACTGGTCAATGGATCCGGCACTAACCGCGTCTCCAGCGCGACCACGCTGACCGGCCCCGCCACGATCGCCGCGTTCGTCGGCAGGCTGGAAATCGCAGGCAACATCGGTGGCAACTACGCATTGACGGTGCAAGGCGACGGCGACGTCGGGCTGGAGGGCGCGCAGACCGCGGGCACCCTGACGAAGAACGGCGCCGGCACGCTGACGCTCACGGGGGCCAGCACCTTCACCGGTGCGGTCACGCTCAACGCCGGCGTGGTGAACGTCCGGAACAACACCGCCCTCGGCACCGTGGCGGGCGGGGTCACGACCTACATTGGATCCGAGCTGCAACTGCAGAACGATATCACCATCGGCGCCGAGGCGCTCACGCTGCGCGGCACGGGCCTGTCGAACGGCGGCGCCCTGCGCAACCTCTCGGGCACCAACACCTACGGCGGCGCGGTCACGCTCGGCATGTCCGACGTGCGGATCAACTCCGACGCCGGCAAACTGATCCTCGACGTGGCCTCCGGCAACGGGATCGCGGGCAACACATACAACGTTCTCTTCGGCGGCGCGGGCGACATCGAGGTGGCCGACCCGATCGCCACCTCCACCGGCACGCTGACGAAGGACGGCAGCGGCACGGTCACTCTGGGCGGCGTCAACACCTACACCGGCGGCACGACGGTCGACGACGGCACGCTGCGGGTCGACGGCTCGACCGCCGCCGGCTCGGCGGTGACGGTCAAGGACGGCGCGGCACTCAGCGGCACGGGCGCCTGCCTCGGCGCGGTGACGGCCCTCGCCGGCGCGACGGTCGCGCCGGGCGCGGGCGGCACGGCGGGTGGCTCGCTGACGAACGCTACCCTGAACCTGACCTCGGGCAGCTTCTGCGCCTTCGAATTCGCCTCCACGCCGGCCAACGACACGATCATCGTGAGCAGCGCCAACGGATTGACGATCGCGCCAGGCACGGGCGTCTCGCTCTACGAGCAGGGCACCACCAACACCTGGACGGAGCCGGGGCTCTATCGCCTGATCCGGTACAGCGGCACGCTCAACGGCAGCGCCGACAACCTCGCGGTGCTCAATCCCCGTCCCGGCTGGCTCTACCGGTTCATCGCCGAAGACGGCTGGATCAAGCTGCGCGCCGACCTGCCTGAGGTCGCCGTGCTGCCTGCCTCGCACCTCGCGCTCGACGGCGCGCGCCTGAACGGCCAGGTACTCAACGCCGGTGGCGACGGCAATCCCGACGTTTTCTTCTGCTGGGACACGGCCGACCGCGGCACGGGGAGCACCAGCGACTGGGCGCATGTCGATTTCCTGGGCCGGGACTGGGGCACGGGCGCCGCCTTCTCCAACCAGGTCTCCGGTCTCCTCTCCGGCAGCAACTACACCTACCGCTGCTTCGCCGCCAACGCGCACGGCAGCGGCTGGTCGGCGACGGCCGCCACCTTCCGCCCGCTCTGCCTTGCGTCGGTCGAGAACCGGGGCGCCGTCATGACCGGCGCGGCGACCGCCCTGCTGCGGGGCGCCGTGACGGACACGGGCGGCGAGACGCCCGCAGTCTGGTTCCAGTACTGGCTGGCTGGCGAGGCCGTGACCAACACGGTCGGCGTCGGGGCGCAAGCGGGCGCCTGCAGCACGACGGTCGGCGACCTGGCGGCCGATGCGACCTACGGGTACCGACTCATGGCCTCGAACCTCGCCGGCACCGTCTGGTCGGCGGCCCTGGGCTTTACGGCATCGACCAACAATGTCAACACCTACACGGGCACCTCCGGCGGCGCGTGGGAGACGGCGGCGAACTGGTCGCTGCAGAGCGTGCCGGCCGCCAGCCACACGGTGGTGATACCGAACGGCAAGACCGTGACGCTCGCCGGCGAAGGTGTCGCGGGCGCCTTGCAGATCGCGCCGGGCGCCGTGCTCTCCGTCGGTGGCGCCACGACGACCATCGACTGGCGGGCACCGCTGGATCCGGCGCGTACCGCGCCCGTCGGACTGCAGGTGGACGGCGACGCCCTGGTGGGCGGCAACCTGGCGATCGGCGGTCGTAACCAGGCCTGCGCCAGCTACCTGACGGTGGGCGGCAACCTGACCTTCAGCAACACGCTGGCGGCGGCCCTGCATGCACGCCTGGCGATCTACGCCGGGCCGGTGGACGGCACGCCGTCCGGTTTCCAGGCCGGCGGCGCGCAGGTGACCGTGGGCGGAACGACGGTGCTGAAGAACGCCTGGATCTATCCCTACTGCCACCAGATTTCCGGCGGGCCGGTCGTCTTCAGCCTGCAGGATGTCGCGATCGCCTCCGATGCGGGCTTCAATGCCACCGGCCGCGGCTATGCCCTGGTGGGCGGCGTCTACTACGGTCCGGGCGCGCCGGCAGCGGTTGCCACGGGCGGCAGTCATGGCGGCCTGGGCGGCAATGCCGTCTACAACTCCACCTACGGCCAGGCCTATGCGCCCTTCCAGCCGGGCTCGCCCGGGCGGCAGACCAAGGCGGATCCCCGCGGCAACGGCGGCGGCGCCATCCGCATCGACGCACGGAGCGTCGCGCTCGACGGCAAGCTGCTGGCGGAAGGCGCCAACGACGAGAACATGAACTATGGGGCGGGGTCGGGGGGCGGCATCTGGGTCACCTGCTCCAATCTCGTTGCCGGCGCGAGCGCCGCGATCCGCGCGGTGGGCGGCAATGCCACCCAGCATGGTAACAGCGGTGCCGGCGGCGGCGGACGGGTGGCCATCATGACCGATGCGCCGACCGCGGAACAGATCGACAGCCTCTATGCGACGGGCCTCTGCGGGAACTTAGCCGTGGTCACGGACGACATGCTGGATCCTCTCGCCTCGCCCTATCCCTCGCTGGCCGCCATCAACGGCGGCACGAACTACGACGCCCGCACGGTTCTGATGTACACCTACCACGGCAAGCCGGGCACGGCGGTCTGGCTGCGCAACCGGGGCGACAACCACCAGGTGCAGATCGGCAGCACTCCGGAGGGTATGCCATCCGATCCGCCCTACGGCGCCAGCCTGCTGCCCGGCGGCGAGCAACGCTTCGCAGCCCTCTCGCCCGCCCAGATCAATGGCGGCCTCGCGGGGAGCCGGCTGCACTGCACCGGCTTCACGTGGTCGAACGCCCTGTCGCAGACGGGCTCCGGCGCGGCAACGAACGTGACGCTCGACCTCGGCAGCGACCTCTGGCTGCACTGGATTTGGGACCATCTCGAATACCGGCTGACCGTGCGTTCCGGCGGCATGGGCGCCGTCGTGCCCGATTACAGCGAATGGTATGCCGACGGCAGTCCGGTAACCCTGACCGCCCAGGCCGATTCGGGATGCGCCTTTCTCTACTGGGTGGGCGACGTGCCCTATGCCCAGCGGCAGAACGCGCAGATCACGTTGACGATGGATCGTCCGCTGAGCGTCATCGCCTGCTTCACGGCGGCCGCCGGCGTCGCGCGCAGCCTCTCCTGGAGCGGCGGCGCGGGCAGTGACGACTGGTTCAATCCCGTCAACTGGGACAACACGGCCATTCCCGGCATCCACGACCGCGTCATCGTCACCAGCGGCCTGAGCCGGGTGGCCCTGCCCGCGGAGATGACCGTGGCCTCGCTGACCGTGGCGCGCGACGCCAAGCTCCTTGTCGGCGGCGCCGGCGCATCGGCAACCGCCTGCGCGCCCATCGACCCGGACGATGCGCGGCCCTACAGTCTGACCGTCACCGGCAGCATGGCCATCTCGAACACGGCGCAGGTCGCGATGGGTGGCATCAACGCGACCTCGCGCGTCGACCTGGTCGTCGGCGGGAGCCTGTTGCTGGACCACACGGCCCAGCTCGCCGTCTATGCCGCCTACACCGGGCCGAGCGACGAGGTCGCCACCTACCGGACGGGCGGCGCGGGCGTGCGCGTCGGCGGCGACACGACGCTCGCCGGCAGCAGTTGGATCCACCCCTTCAGCCACCAGCGCTCGGGCGCCCCCGTGCGCTTCGAGCTGCACGACCTCGCCATCAACGCCACCGCGGGCATCAATGCCGACTACCGGGGCTTCGGACGCGATGTCTTCTATCCGCCCTCCGGCATGACGTGCGTCTTCTACGGGCCGGGCATCGGCGGGCCCGCCGACTTGCGCACCGGCGGCAGCTACGGCGGGCAGGGCGGCTACAACACGCTGGCCGAGTGCGGCTACCGGTGCGCGCCCTTCTTCCCGGGTTCGGCCGGGCGTTCGTGGCAGAACAACATCGAGCGACGAAGCGGCGGCGGCGCCATCCGCATCCAGGCGCACGCGGTGGTGCTGAACGGCGCGCTAAGAGCGTCGGGCTACGGCGAGTACATGTATGGCGGCGGTTCCGGCGGCGGCATCTGGCTCACCTGCCGCAGCCTCGATCTGGGGCCAGCCGCCGCGATGACGGCCAACGGCGGCACGGCCAACCAGTATGGCGCCACCGGTGGCGGAGGAGGCGGACGCATCGCCATCGGTCTCAAGCTGACCGCAGCGCAGATCGACAAGCTCTACGAGAAGGGCACCTTCATCGGCCTGCAGGCGACGCCCTTGGCCGACCTGCCTGAGTTCGCCGGGCATTTCACGGTGAACAAGGGGCTGGCGTCGGGTGGAGTGCCGCTGGCCACGGACGGCACGGCGGTGCTGACGCTGCCGCCGCCAGCCGGCACGCTGATGATTCTCCGCTAATTTGGAGATCGCTGGCCAGCCGCGCCCAGAAGAGTCCGGGCAGGCGGCCCAGCGCCATGGCCCGCAGTGAAAGCGGGATGTGCAGGCCGGCAATGCGCAGTGCCTTGAGCGCTGCGTCGGTTTTTGGACGGTCGCAGCCGGTGAGCGCAAAGCCGGCGAGGCGGAAGATTTTTACGCTGATAGGCTGCAAGCGACAGGCTGCCGGATGCGGCTAGACCAGCGGGATCCGGCGGTGGCGGCCCATGAGGTAGAAGCCGCCGGACATCGCCAGCAGCAGGGCGCAGGGGGTGGCCATCCAGATCCACTGGTGGCCCGCGGCGACCTGATAGTAGAAGGTGGCCACGCTCCAGCCCAGTACGGTGAGGTAGACCATCAGCACCAAACCGTAGAAGCGCCCCAGCTCGCGGAAGGCGGCGCCCATGGCGGCGACGCAGGGCACGTATAGGAGCACGAAGAGCAGGTAGGCGAAGGCCTGCGGTCGGCCCCCGGCGAAGGCGCCGCGCATGGCGGCGAAGAGCGAGTCGTCGGACGGAGCCCCCTCCGCGCGGTCGGCTGCGGGGGTCTCGGGCTCCGGCCCCCGGCCGAAGAGGCGCGCCAGCGGGCGCACGATGGCGCCCAGGTTCTCCGGCAGCGTCCGTCCGGCTGCGGCGAGCCCCTCCCCGAGCACCTGCCGCAGGCTCCGCGCGTTGGTCGCTTCCTCCTCCTGCTCCTGCTGCTGGCTGTTCTGCCCATAGAGGCTGTTGAGCGTGCCGATGACGGCCTCCTTGGCGAAGAGTCCCGAGAAGAGGGCCACCGTGGCG
>CAZYRQ010000094.1:0-6668 GCA_964649455.1 uncultured Lentisphaerales bacterium | reverse complement strand
CGCGGACCATGATGAAGACGGCGTCGACATCGTCCATCGCCAGCACATCCTTCAGATCCGCGACGAGACGAACCCCGGCGTATTCCGGGTGCTCCCGGCGGAACCGCTCCCGCATCTCCGGGTTTCGGTCGCACACGGCGGCGAGCTCGGCCCGCTCCCGCGGATAGTTCGCCAGGGGCATGAGCGCACGGAGCGTGAAGTCCCCGCCGATGATGGCAAAACGCACCTTTCGGTTCTTCATGATGCCGGATCCCTTCTGACAAACCAAGCGTACTCTAGCACATTTCAGCGACGGAGAGGCAACCGTATGGTTGTATCCGGTTGTATCCGGTTGGCCGGTTGGCCACATCTGATCGAGCTCGGCGGCATGGATTCAGGCGGCGCGGCAGCGGCGCCCGACGCGGCACCGGGGGCGACGACCGGACTATTCGGCACGGACGACAAAGTCGGCACTACAGGCAAACCGCTCGTCGCCTGGCTGCCGGGTGTAGATCCGGAGGAGATGCGCGCCCGGCGCGAGGCGGTCGATGGCGATCTCGCGGCGCGTGCCGTCGGTTCGCACGGAAACCGGCGCGGCCGCCGCGCGGCCGTCGAGCGGCGCCAGCGTGGCGGCCACGTCCACCGCTTCGGGCGCGGTGACGGTCAGCATGCCGCCCCGGTCAGCGTCGGCGATCACCGTGCTAGTGAAGGCCTCGCCCAGCCGGAGCCCGTGCTGGAAGAAGGTCGGCTTGAGGTTGGGCAGGTGATTGAAGGCGGCCGCGTCGGGCAGCGGATCCGACAGGAGCTGCCACTCGGGTGTTTCGGGCAGGTGGTCGAAGATCATCTGGTTCGGCGGCGTGTCGAAGTAGTAGGCCTGGCGGTCGAGGTAGTCTGTCTCGGACTCGCCGGTCTGGCGGGCGCCCCAGGTTGTATCGAGCAGGCGCCAGTCGCCATCGACCCGCACGGCGTTCCACGCGTGCTTGAAGGCGCTGACCAGCGTGTCGTCGGGTGTGCCGCGGTAGCCGCGGACCGCGCCGATCAGGAAGGTGCTGCCGAGTCCCACGCTCTGCGCCATGGCGTCGAAGAGCCAGGCGTAGCCCGCGCAGACCGTCGTGCCGCGCGCCAGCACGCTCAGGGGGTCATGCGCGTTCATATAGGTCTCGCCGCCTCCGGTGATGTGCGCCCATTCCTGGACATCGTAGCGGATGTTAGCCGTGATCCAGTCATAGAGCGCGCGGGCGCGCTGGGTCTCGTTGGTCGCGCCCTGCGTGATCTCGCGCGCGAGCGCGGCGACCTCGGGCGGGACTGGCTGGCCGCGACTGGCCCGCAGCGCGGTGAAGAGGGGCAGTTCCTCCGATTCGCGTTCCGGGGCTTGCGGCGCGGCGGGCGGCACCGGGGAGACAATCCCTGCCACGCCGGGCAGCGCCCCGATCACGGCCTGTGCCGGTTCCCGGCGCCCGTGGACGCGCGCCGGAGGCGGCAGACGCCGGGCTATCTCCTTCCGGGTCTCCGTCCCCGCAGCTGACTCACCATCCGTCGTTCGCCGGGTGTCCGCGCGGCGCGCCTCGTCCGCGGCCGGGCCGGGCGCGGCGCTCCGCGCGTCCATCTGGAGTGCCCTCCGGCTGCTCCACACGGCCACACCGGCCGCCAGCAGTAGGGCCACGGCGGCGGCCGCCCCGCGCCAGGGCCTCCGCGTGCGCCCGGGCCGCGTGCAGGTCACCGGCGTTCGCGGCAATCGCTCCGGCGTGGTTCTGCTGTTGTTGTTCATCTCCGGCTTCCGCGGACATGATAGCATTACCGCGCACGGGAGGCCACAGGAGGCGTGGGGCATCAGCAATCAGCAATTCTTAATTTGGCGTCCTCCTCCGGTCGGGACGGAGCCCGACCCTCCAGATCCTTGGAATGACCTTCGGTTTCAATGATGGAGGGACGACCTCCGTGTCGTCCGGCGTCTGAAAAGAGTCCAAATTGCGGATTGCTGACCATTGCTGACTCATTTCGGGGGGGGGTAGACAAACGCACCGCAATGTGGGAAAATTCGCTCATTGGTTTTGCGCGCGGTATGTTCTGCGCGGAAAACGACGGGGCGCAGGTTGGGGCGTCCGGCCGGATCATGCCGGGCAACGGATCGCTTCAATTTGCAAAACGCCCCGGTCGCAAGCCGGTCTGTGCGCCAATACAGGCAGACAGGCCAGTCGGCGCAGCGACCGGGGGGTTTTGCAAGAGCCTCTTAAGAACGGGAGAACACGTTATGAAACGGTCGATGACGATGATTCTTGCAGCGCTCTGCGTGCGTTCGGGCTTGGCCGCCTCGGCGCAGAACGTCTTTGTGAAGGTGGAGTCGAACACCCCGGGCGTCGACAATGTCGTCGTCATGGCGCAGCCGGCGGGCGAGTTCCACATCACGACGAAAAATGTCGAGAACAACTTCCATGCCGATGTCTATATCACCGGCCTTGGTGGCGTGTCCGTGACCCCTGCCCATGCTAAGATGACCCTCGGGCAGACGGTCGCCTGGAAGGCGGTCGAGGAACTGGTCGAGGAGGCGCCGGTTTCGGGAACCATCGTGCTCTTCCGGGTCGATGTCGAGATCGACAACGTCGGCGAGGATCAGGAGGATGGCGCGGGGGCCATTACCTCCTTTGCCGACTGCTCGAACGGCATCGATGACTCGGACTGCAAGAAGGCGCTCAAGCATGTGAAGATCGGCTGCACGCCCTCCAACCGTCCCGGGAACGAACGGATCAACCTGGCATATCCCGCCGGCTCTCTGTTCGTCAAGAAGGGCAGCACCTACTCGCCGCCCGAGGCGAGCTATACGGCGAAGGAGATCGACACCATCAGCTTCTATCTCCACGGGCACGCGCTCGGCGCCGGGGCCATCACGGCCACTCACAACCTCAATGGCTGCAACGACACGGCCAACTTCACCGTGGTGGAGGCGAAGGGCAAGAACACGGACGCGCCCTGATGCGGGGGCCGGGCGTGGCGGGGGCCTGCGGGGTTTCCCGGCGAGCGGGCGGCACCGCCTGTCGGCGGGGGATGGCGCGGCTCGGCCTGCTCCTCGCGCTGGCCTGCGGCCTTTTCGGCATGTCGACGCAAGCTGCGGACGGACCGGTCTTTGCCAAAAGCCCTGACCGCTACCCAGACGCCGAGCCCGGCTTCGGCTATCCCGGACGGATCATCACTCCCGCCCTCCCGGCCGAGACCCAGGCCAGCTTCGCCCGCTTCGGCATGCGCGTGGGCGTCTTCCAGCGCGCCGCGCTCGATCCGGCCCGGCATGCCGTGCCCCCTGAAATCTGCCCGGATCGACTCACCTTCGCCTATTTTGCGCCAACGGAGACTGACCGGACCTGCCCGCTGCTGCTCTTCATTCCCGGTACCGGCGAACAGGGCGCAGACCCAGCCGTGCTGCTGCGCCATGCCGGCTTATACGCCAAGATCCTGGGACGGGGCTTCCAGAAAAAGCACCCCTGCCACCTCTTCGTGCCGCTCATTCCAAAGCGGATGCAGGCCCGGTCCTTCCAGCCGGGTGTCCCGCACCCCCTCGCCGCGCTGATCTGCGATGCGCTCTTCGCCGCAGCCGGACAGGCACGCCCGCCGGTCGACCGCAACCGGCTCTACGTAACCGGGTTCTCGTTCGGCGGCAACATGGCCTTCGATTTCTGCTGCGCCTTTCCGGGACGCTTCGCGGCCAGTGTTCCCATCGCCGCCCTGCAGCGCCGCGAGATGATCCCCGCGACGCAGCCGGGCCGCTACTGGCTGCTCTACAACGAGGGCGACTTCCGCCGCTACCGCGGCGACGCGCGCGTGCTCGCGCTCCAGGAACGGGTGATCTCGCGCGGGGGGGAGTTCCACATCGGCTGCTATCCCGAGGAGGGGCACAACGCCTGGAGCGCGGCCTGGCAGGAGGATCGTGTCTGGGACTGGCTCTTCTCGAAGACGGCGGATGGGCGGCCCGTCGGCGGCATCGTCCAGCGGGCCGCCGTGACCCCGCTCAAACCGCAGGCGCGGGAGGCACCTCCCGTCGCCCCCGAACCGGCGGGCCGCCCGCCGTCCGAGGCCCCCGGTGAACCGGATCCGGTGCCGGTCGTTCCCCGCCCCCTCTGCTCGGCCAGCCTGCCGGGGCGTGACGCGAAATCGGGCGCGCCGATGGGCGCCGACGGTCTCGATGGCACCTGCTATGTCTCGTCCGGGGAGGTCTCGTTCCGGCGGCTCGACTGGTGGATGATCACGTATCCCGCTCCGGTCCAGGGACGGGTGACGATCCTGACCGGCGACCGCAGCGGCGCGGACGCACTCGAGAAGGGCGAGGTCGAGGTTTCGATCAGCGGTGAACAGTGGACGCGCGTGCGGTCGATCCGGGACGGCGCCTGCACCTTCAACCGCAGGGAGCCGTTCCGCTTCCTGCGCGTGGTGCCCCGTTCTCGCACGCCGCAGCCGCTGGTCATCCGCGAAGTCGTGATCGAGGCCCAACCGTAGGCGACCGATGCGCATCTCGTGGACGTGGACCGCCTGCCTGCTCCTGGCCGCGGCGACCGTCGCCGGCAACGGACACGACGTCCTCGCCGACTGGCGCGCCGCGCGCCGCATGGCCCGGTCCTGGGAGGGACGCCCCTTCCGGGGCAACGGACAACACAGCGACCTGCGCCGTGAACTGGCCGAGCAGCACGCGCCCGTCGGCGCGCCCATCTACCTGATGGTCAACGACGGACAGGATCCGTCGCCGATGACGCGGATCATCCACCAGACCCTCGCCTGGGCGCGGGCCCCCGAGCCCGTCGCCTTCGGCCCGCCGGAGCGCTACGGCGGCGAGCCGTTCATCATGACGGCCCCCTTCGATGCCCTGCCCGATTTCGCCTCGCCGCGCGGCCGGGCCGCCGATTTCGACGTCGTCCGCAACGGCCCGGTCTCGCTGTGGCGCCGCCGCGGGTATGCGGGCGCGGGGACGGACGGCGGCGCGGCTGCCGGCGCGCAACGCCGCGCGCCCTCCGGCATACTGGCGGTCACTCCTGGACGCGAGACCCTTGGCCTGGCCGCCCCGCTACTGGCCGTGCTGGCGGCATTTCTGCCGTGGGAGCGTCTGCGCCAGGCGCGACGGCGAAGCCCTCCGGCAGGCGCGCCGGACGCGCCGGGCGACCCCTGGCAGTCCGCCGTGTGGAGTCTGCTGCTGCTGTCGCTCGCCATGCTGGCGCCCGTACTGGCGGGGATCCGGCCGACGCCGGGGCCGACGCTGGCCGCCGCCCTCGCCTGCGGCGCGGCGGCGCGCATCGCCGGAGGAACGGTGTCGGGAACGGGCTCTGGATCGGACAACAGTCGTTCCGCCACGCCGGGCACGCGCTTCGTTGTCGTCGTCATGGTGGTGTTCTTCGTCCTGGTGGCTGGCGCCATGGCCTGTGCGCACACGTTCCTGGCGCCGAACGGCCTCGGTGTCCAGGGCGGCAAGGCGCGGCTGTTCTACGTGGCCGGCGGCCTGCCCGGCGGCTTCTTCACCGATGCGGCGCACCGCACACTGCAGCCAGCCTATCCGCCGGGCTTCACCCTGCTGACGCTCGCCTGCTACGGTTTGGCCGGCGGCTGCGGCGAGTACCTGACGCAACTGCTGCCCATCGCCCTCGGCGCCTGCGTGCTGGCGCTGCTGGCGACACGCGGACGCACGGCGGCGGACGGCGCCTTCGCGCTCTGGGTGGCGACGGCGTTCCTCGCGCGTCCTGCCCTGCGCCTGACGACGCAGTTCTATGCCGAACCGCTGATGGCCCTGCTGGTCGTCGCCGGCTGGGAAGCGCTTCGCGGCGGCAGCGGACGCCTGCGCGGATGGATCCTGCTGGGCGCGGCAGGCTGGATCAAGAACGAGGGGATTCTCTTTCTGCCGACCATATGGATTGGCCTGCGCCTCTTCCGAGGCGGCCGGGCGGCGCCCTGGCGTGGGCTGGCCGCCGGGCTGCTGCTCCCCCTGGCCTGGCACCTGGGGTGCCGCCTGGTCGGCGGGCAGTTGTACGACTTCGCGCCGCTCTGGGCGCCCAATCCCACCAAGGGTGTCGCGGCGCTCCGGGCGCTTGTCCAGTACACGCTGCTGCGCTCCTGGCTCTACGGCTATGTCTTCCCGCTGGCGCTGCTGGCGGTCGTCGTGCCGCGCTGGCGCCGGCGACTGGAGCCCGCTTTCCGGGCGGCGACGACCGCCGTCCTGCTGCTCGCGCTAGCCTTCGTCGCCATCTTGGCCCTCAGCCAGGCGGGCGATTTCGACTGGCATCTCGCGAGCCTGACGCGGCTGCTCTGGACGCCCGCGCTACTGCTGCTGCGCGAAGGCGCCGGGCTGTTGGACTCGGCCACAGGGGAGCGCGCAGAGCGCATGCGGAGTGGGCGTAACGCTTGATCGCCCTCGTCCTCGAAAGGCGCAACGCTGAGGTCACCCGCGAATCGGCGCGAATGGACGCGAATGCAAGGGTGAGCTGCTTATCCTGACGCGCCTTGGCGCGGAATGGAACCTGCCTGTCCTGAATTGGTGCCTGGGGAGTGCCTGTGTCGGCTGCGCGCGCCCGCGCGCGCTTTCGGCCCCGCCGCCTGCGGCGGTGAAGCCCCGTACAGAGGTACGTCACTCGTGGAGCAGACTCCGCAGGCCGGGCTGTCCGCGACAGCGGTCTACCCGACCGTCACGCCCTGTTCGCCGAGCGCGCGCTGCACCTTGGCGA
>CAZYRQ010000093.1:0-6735 GCA_964649455.1 uncultured Lentisphaerales bacterium | reverse complement strand
GACACTCGTAGCAGCCGAGATCATAGGCGCCGCGCTTGAAGCGCGGATTGCCGAGCAGATCCACCGTCGCGAACCCGGGAATCTCGCGCTGCGGGCCGATGTCGCAGGCCGGCGAGCTGGAACTGATGGTGAAGTCTCCTTTGTCGAAATTCCGGAAGAGCGACGTCACCGTGGCGACCACCGTACCCGCGCCAAGCCCATGTCCCGCAGCATCCACGGCGTTCGTCGTCTGGATGGCATAGTAGGCCGCCGACGCGACCCGCGCCTGCTCCTGCGCGACGATATTGGTGAAATTCGCGTAACAGGCCGCCTTCGTGGCCTCGTCAGCCGACGCCCCCCTGAAAAACACGTGGTTGGGGCTATAGGGAAAAGCCGACCAGACCCGCAGGCGCTCGCCGTTGGCATGATCGGCGAGATACTGGCAGAGCACGGTGTTCCCGGCAATGATACAGTCTTCGAACCGACCGCTTCCCTCGACGTTTATCCCTCCGCAGAAACTCGCCCGGTTCTTTGCCACCGTGCAGAAACGCATGACCGAGCCGCTGCCCACGAATGCCGCGCTGTGGAAGTTGCCGTTCACGTAGGCGTTGGTCAGTGGTGTCGTTAACACGTTGCCGCCGTAGCTGCCGGCGGTATAGTTGCCGGCAATGAGACAGTTCTCCGCCCGGGCTCCGCCCATCAGGTGCAGTCCAAGTCCAAAAGCATACCCACCGTCGATGTAGCAGGCGCCGGAATAGCAGTTTGAGATAACGCAATGGGTCACCAGCGCATCGGGGCCGACGGCATAGATGCCCGGCCCCACGCAGAACTTGGAGGTGGTCACTATACGGCACATGCCTCAAAGCGTCAACCTCAACAAGCAAGCGATCAAGGGTGGGCGCGGGACGCGGGAGACGCATGAAAAGTGGGCGGAACGCGGATAGCCCAAGGACTAGCGAGAGACGGGGCTGAAGCCCTGGACGGTTTCCGCCTGAGGGGCGTGTGGATATATACCCGTACCGCCAACCTGGAAAGCCGTTCCCGATCTTCCTCATCCCGATCTTCGTCCCAATCCTCGTCCCAATTTTCGTCCCGATCATTATCGACGACGATATGACGACGATCGCGACGAGGATGAAGAAGGTAGGGCAGGCATTCCTGCCTGCCCGCTGACGATCCGCGCAGGCCACCGTGGGGCAACCCCCATCGACGGGAGGCGAGGACGAGGACGATGTTCTTCCGTGCCGATCATCACTCAAGCTACGGCTAGAGCGAAGGGGATACGCAAAATCCTTCTGGATGCTGAATTCTGGCTTCTGGCTTCTGGATTCTGGCTTCTGGCTTCTGCTACACTATTCCCCGATGGACACGCTCGGCAAACTGCGGTTGCTGTCGGCGGATTCCCAGTACGACCTGGCCTGTTCCTGCGGTACCCAGGATCCGCGCGGGCACCGCCGGCGCGGCGCGGAGGGCCGATGGCTCTATCCCGTCCCGCGCGCGGCCGGCGGCTACGGCATCCTCTTCAAGACGCTCGTCTCCAACGCCTGCGGCAGCGACTGCCGCTACTGCCCGCTGCGCCAGTCGGGCCACGCGCCGCGCTGCACGCTGACCCCGGACGAGATCGCCGGCGCCTTCGACGAGGAGCTGCGCCGCCGCTGGATGATCGGCCTCTTCCTCTCCTCCGGCATCACCGGCCGGGCCGACGAGGCCATGGCGCGACTCGTCGACGCCGCCGCGCTGCTGCGCGGCAAGTACCGCTACCGCGGCTACATCCACCTCAAGATCATTCCCGGCGCCTCGACGGCCGCGATCGACGCCGCCCTGCGCGTCGCCAGCGCCGTCTCGCTCAACATCGAGGTGCCGGGCCGCCAGCATTTCGAGCGCCTGTCGCGGTACAAGCAGTACGACCGCGACATCATCGCGCCGCTGAAGTACATCGCCGCGCAGACCGCGCGCGGCGCGCCCTTCGCGAGCCGGCGCACCAGCACGCAGTTCATCGTCGGCGCCTCCGACGAGAGCGACAGCGAGATCGTCCGCTACCTCGGCGGCCTCTACACGCGGCTCGGGCTCGACCGCGCCTACTTCTCCGCCTACCAGCAGGGACTCGGCGGCGGCGGGCTCCCCGGCGACGCCGATTCCGCTGGCGCGGCCGGGGCGCGGCTGACCCGCGAGCACCGCCTCTACCAGGCCGACTTCCTGCTGCGCCGCTATGGGTTCGAGGCGTCGGAACTGGTCTTCGACGCGCGCGGCAACCTCGATCTGCAGGAGGATCCCAAGCGGGCCTGGGCCCGGCGCCATCCCGAGGCCTTTCCCGTGCGCCTCGCCACAGCCGACCGGCGGCAACTGCTCCGCGTGCCCGGGCTCGGCCCCATCACGGTCGGACGCCTCCTCAAGCGGCGCGCGACGGACCGTATCCGCTCGCCGGAGGATCTCGGCCTGCGCGGCAAGGCCCGTGAACTCGTCGCCGGCTACTGCGACTTCTCGTAGCTTGCCAGCCTCCGGGGTGTGAACGGAGCGCATGGTGAGGCGGGCGGCAGTTTCTCATCCTCGTCGCGATCTTCGTCCCGATCTTCGTCGGTCTTCATCCTCGTCGCGTCCTTGTCCCGATCCTCGTCGGTCTTCATCCTTGTCGCGATCCTTGTCGATCTTCATCAATTATGATCGGGATGAAGATCGGGACGAGGATCGGGACGAAGATCGGGACGAGGATTGGGACGAAGATTGGGACGGGGATCGGGACGAAGATTGGGACGGGGATCGGGACGAAGATTGGGATGTCAGGGAGGGATGGCCACGGAGACGCGCACGGGGTGCAGCAGCGCCTCCAGTACGTCCGGAGTCAGCCGGACCAGCAGGCCGCGGCGCCCGCCGTTGATGCAGAGGTCGGGCAGGTCGAAGAGCGTGGCCTCGGCGTAGACCGGGAGCGCCTTGCGCGTGCCGAAGGGGCTCGTGCCGCCAATCAGGTAGCCCGTGTGGCGCGTGGCGGTGTCGGGCGCGCAGGGCGTCACCGAGCGGGCGCCGATGGCGCGCGCCAATTGCTTGGTGGAAATCTCGCGGTCGCCGTGCATGAGAACGATGAGCGGCTGGCGACTGTCCGTCTCCATGACGATGGTTTTGACAGTCTGGTGCTCGTCGAGGCCGAGCGCCTCGGCAGCGTGACGGGTGCCCCCATGCTCCACGTAGGGATAGACCAAGGGCTCGAAGGCAACGTGGGCAGCGCGCAGCACACGCAGCGCCAGGGTGGCGGGAATCTCCATGTGCGAGGGGCTCCTGTGAGGACTACGCGCGGGCCGGCGGGGCCGGGCGAAGGCGAATCGTCACCGAGTCGAATTTCAATCGGGCGGAAACGGAAAGAGCATCGCCGGCTGATGGAACTTGGCGGGCAGGATGATCGGCGCGGCGGAACACCACCGTCCGACCTTGCCGGGGGCGCTCATATCCGCGCGGAAGACGCCGAGGAAGAAGGCGTTGGGATCGATGCCGAAGGAGACGAGTTCGTCGACGGCGACGCGGCCCTCGACCGAATACCCGTTGGCGGTGCGCCGCGCCTTTGCCTCGAGCGTCTTGAACTTCCAGAACCAGTCGTAGTGCTTCTGCTCGTCGACGGCGTACGAGAGGATGCGTCCCGAGGCGTCGATCTCGGCGCAGCGGTAGCCGCCCTTCATCCCGCGGTCGGGGACGAAATACAACTCGACCCGGTCGCCGTTGGCGATATCGAGCGGATGTTTCACCGCATCCGCGACGCAGACGTCCGCATCCACCACGTCGAAGCGGAAGACGAACCCGCCGTCCCGGATCGAGCATCGGAACACCGTCTCGTCCTTGCCGGTCGCGACCTGGTCCTTTCCCGACGTGCAGGTGTAGAACCCGTCGATCACCAGTTCAGTCGAAGCGTTTTTTCCGACACCCACGCATCCCGCCAGAACCGCTGTCGCCAAGATGTTCCTCTGAAATTTCATCCTATTCTCGCTGTTAGTGGTCATCGGACACAAGGGGGATCCCAAGCGGACTACACGCGGGCCGGGGTTTCCGGCGGGGTTGGCGGGGCCGGCGGGCGCCGGGCGAAGGCCATCGGGACGATCAGCAGCGGGCAGGTGGCGTTGCGCGCGACGCGCGCGGCCACGTCGCCGAAGAAGATCGAACGCACCGCGCCCCGGCCCTGTCGGCCGAGCACGATCAGATCAATTTTCTCTTCGGCGGCGAAGGCCAGGATCTCGTCGCCCGCCTTGCCGATGCGGAAGACTTTGCGGAAAGAGAGGCCGGGCGGCAGGCGGGGCAGGTAGTCGCGCGCGATGCGCGCGTCGATGTCGGCCTTGGCCTTGGCGTCCGGGTCGGCGTCGGAGGCGTAGATGTAGGTCTTCCAGAACTGCGCGTCGGGCTCGGGCAGGACATGCAGCAGGTAGAGCGTGCTGCCCGTGTTGCGCACGGCGGCGTCGACCGCGAAGCCGAAGGCGAAGTCGGCGTTCTCGGAGAAATCGCTGCAGAAGAGGATGCGCCGGTAGTTGCCGTGCTGCAGGGTGATGTCAGCGTGCCGATCGCTCATGATGCCTCGCTTTCGTCACGTCCTTTACCGCACCAGATCCGGCAGCCAGGTGGCGAGGCCGGGCATGAGCATCAGCAGGATCACGGCGGCGATCAGGGCGGCTAGGAACGGCAGCGAACCGCGGAAGACGGTCTGCAGGGAGAGGTCGCGCTCCATACCGCTGACCACGTAGACGTTGACGCCCACGGGCGGCGTGATGGCCCCCATCATCGTGACGAGGACGATGACCACGCCGAACCAGACCGGATGGTAGCCGAGCTGGAGCACGACCGGGTAGAAGATCGGGATCGTCAGCATGATGAGCGCCAGCGCGTCGACGAAGCAGCCCGCGACCAGGTAGAAGACCACGATCAGCCCGAGCACCATCCACGCCGGCAGCGGCAGCGCCGCGAGCCAGGCGGCCAGATCGCCCGGGATCTGCGTGACGGCCAGGAAGTGGCCGAAGACCGTCGCCCCGGCGACGATGATCATGACCATGCAGGAGGTGCGGATCGTCTCCTGCGCCGCGCGCCAGAGCATCCGCGCGCTGCACCGGCCGACGATCGCGGCGACGGCCACGCTGCCCGCCGCGCCGACCGCCGCCCCCTCGGTGGGGGTGAACCAGCCCGCGAACATGCCGCCCATGACCAGCGCGAAGAGCGCCAGCGTCTCGGCGACACCCTTGAGCGAGGCGAGGCGCGCCCGCAGCGGGAAGCGCGGCCCGGCGGGGCCGATGGCGGGCTCGCGCAGGCAAGCGATCAGAATGACGAGGCAGAAGAGCAGCGCCACCAGCAGACCCGGCAGGATGCCGGCGATGAAGAGCTTGCCGATCGACTGCTCGGTGAGCACGCCGTAGACGATGAAGACGACGCTCGGCGGGATCAGCATGCCGAGTCCGCCGCCCGCCGCCACGACGCCGCTCGCGAGCGTGTCGCGGTAGGAGAAGCGCCGCATCTCCGGCAGCGCCACGGCCGTCATCGTCGCGGCGGTGGCCGGGCCCGAGCCGCAGATCGCCCCGAAGGCGGCGCAGGCGCCGACCGTGGCCATCGCCAGCCCGCCCGGCAGCCAGCCCACCCAGTGGTAGGCCGCGTTGAAGAGCTTGCGGCTGATCCCGGCGTGGAAGCAGACTTGCCCCATGAAGACGAACATCGGGATGACGGTCAGTCCGTAGTTCGAGAGCACATCGTAGAGATCGGCCGCGAGCATGGCCAGCGCGGCCGGCGTGTTGATGACGGCCGCGAAGCCGAGGACGCCGACGAGGCCCATGACAAAGGCCACGGGCAGGCTGGCCGCCAGCAGGATCAGCATCAGCAGAAGGCCGAGGAGGCCCAGCAGCGTCGGGCTCATGTCCGGATTAGCTCCCGTCCGGGCTGCACGAGATGGAAGAGCGTGATTAGCGCCGTCAGGAGGCAGGCCCCCGCGAGGATCCAGAGCACCCAGAAGGTCGGCCACTGCAGCGTGGGCGTCACCTCGCCGCTCCGCAGCAGCTTCTGGCCGTGCCGCGCGCACTCGCGCGCGGCGACCAGGAAGGCGCCGCACTGCAGCAGGCGCATCAGCGAATCGACGACGATGCGGCCCCGCCGGTGCAGCTTCTGGAAGAAGTACTCGATGGCCACATGCCCCTTGACCGCCGTGGTTCCCGGCAGGGCGCAGGCGAGCGTGAGGCCGCCGGCGATGCGCACGAGGTCGTAGGCGCCGATGAGGGGGCGTCCGAACTGGCGCAGGACGACATCGAGACAGGTGATGGCGACCATCGCCAGCACGCCGACGCCGGCGAGCACGCCCGATCCCAGCACCAGCCACCGCAGCGGGAACCAGAACCGGGAGAGAGGGAGCGGTTTCGGGTTGGCGCTCACCGCACGTATACTCACGGGGCGGGCGCCGCAGCGGCGGCGCGCGCGGCGGCCACGCGCTGCCGCGCGTCGTCCAGGAAGGCCTGGGCCGGAAGTGCCTTGGCCGCAGCCTGCTCCACATAGACCTGCATCACGGGGGCGACGGCCGCCTGCCAGCGTGTCTGCTCCTCGGGCGACAGGCGGATCGTCTCGCGCTGCAGCTCCGCGACCAGCGCCGCGCCCTCGCGGTCCGCCGTATTCCAGGCCGCGCCGTGCTGCGCCACCCACTCGGCGCTGACCTCGGTGAAGACGGCCTGGAGATCGGCCGGCAACGCGTTCCAGCGGCTGCGGTTCATCGTCACGAACATGGCGGTGGTGTAGCCGATGGCCGTGGCGTCCGTG
>CAZYRQ010000092.1:0-6753 GCA_964649455.1 uncultured Lentisphaerales bacterium | reverse complement strand
GCGAGACGGCCAGCGCGGCGGCAAACCGCTCCAGTCCGAGGTGGGCGGAGGTCTGCTCGTAGGCCTCCAGGGCTTCAAGAATGCTGAGGTGCTTCATGGTTGCTAGCGGCCTCCCTGGATCCGCTGGTTGATGAACTCGCCATACTTCGAGAAACTGCACGACCGGAAGCCGAGGCGGAAGAGCGTCTCGCTCCACGGCCAGTGCCGGTGCGCGGGGGACTTGGCCTCGCAGACGATCTGCGCGGAACGCAGCGGATCCGTCATGGGCATCAGGTCGGGATTGCACCGGTCGGAGACCAGCGCCGTGTCGAGGCTGACGCGGGTCTCCGTGACGGGGCAGACCAGACGGTCGCGGTGGTAGCGGATGGCGATCGTCGGCACGATCAGCTCCGCCAGAGCCACGTCCATGGCCTGCGCCTGGCGGCGGATGGCCCGCAGCAGGGCGGGGTCGTTCAGGGAGGCGTACTGGAGCAGATCGGCCTCCAGGCGGAAGGCGCGGTGCAGTTTCTCGCGGGCCGCGCCCACGCGATCCTTGATCTCGAAGAAGGCCTGGATCGCGCCGTCGCCGCCGGCCCGCGGCTGCGGGCCGGCGGCCGGATCCGACGCCGGGTACCAGCGCACCCGGATTTTGCGCTTCAGGTTGTCGCCGTTGGCCTTCTCCCAGTAGGCGGTCAGTTGGGGCGTGTCGAAGTAGATGGATTCGATTAGCCCCTCGGGGTAGTCCGGATCCGGCAGGCAATGGTGTCGCAGCACGTCACGGGCGAACGCGGCCATGGGGGCGTGCGCCACGAACTTGCGCTCGCGGACAAGCGCCTGTTCTTGCCCCCCGCGAGGGTACGGGTCAGCGGCGACTGGAAACGGCAACTGCATGCAGGTGTGGCGCCCGCGGCGGGGTGGGGGAATGAAACGCTTTGCCATTCCGCCCGTACTGAAATCGACGGGGCGAGACGCAGCCAAATATGGAGGATTTCACCGCGCCTGTCAATCGGGGTTCGGTGTTGGCAGTAATGGCAGTAATGGGTCAGTTTCTGGGGGGTATGCGAGCGGGGCGCATGAAGAGGCGGGCGGCAATGACTGGCGTAGGTGCCTTGCGGTACAACACCATGTGTTCGTTTACGCGGGCCTGAAGACCCTTGGGGATTTCCGCCTGACGGCGGGACTCCGGCCGGGTTGTGGAGGGCGGCGCGCTCGGGTCGGAGTGCCGGCTTTAGCCGGAAACAAGCTTCAGGCCCGGGTACAATGGGCTGGGGCTGGTACACGGGGCTTCAGCCCATCGCACGCCTGACACAGCCCCGATTGACGGCCTCGCCCTCTCTCCATGCGCTAATCCTCATTCGCCCGAAAGCACCCGGGTGCGATTCAACGTTGTTGAATCGCAAAGAATCCAGAATCCAGAATCCAGAATCCAGAAGTTGCACGGCAACGATTTACGCGCTTTGTCGCCCGTCCCAGATATGGCTTCAATTGCGTGGACACGAAGAGAGGCGCATTTGTCAGCGAAAGGCGGTGAAATCCTTCTGGATTCTGTATTCTGACTCCTGAATTCTGGGTGCGCATCCACTATTGTGGATCGCACCCAAAGCACCCGAAAGCACCCGAAAGCACTTGACGGATGAATGCCTGTTCTTTAATATGAATGGCCATTCACCCATGAGCAGTGAGACCGACACCAAAACCCGCCGCCGTGTGCGGGAACGCGCGGCGCACCGCCGCGAGATTCTCGATGCCGCCGAGCGCGTCTTCGCGGCCCGCGGCTACGAGGCCGCGACGATCGAGGCGATCGCCGCCGCGGCGGAGTTCGCCGCGGGGACGATCTACAACTTCTTCGACGGCAAGGAACAGCTCTTCCTCGCCGTGGCCGACCGCATCCTGGACGACATGATCGAGCGCTTCGACCGGGAGGTCGAGCCGCTGCGGGACCGGCCGCGGGAGGCGGTGACCCGCTATGTCGCCCTCCGCCTCGATGAAATCCGCCGTCACGAGGCCTTTATGCATGTCTATCACCCCATCCGGAGCCAGCAGCGCGCCGCCGCCGGGGGTTCCGCGCCCGCCGAATGCCGGCAGAAGTTCACGGAGCATATCGCCCGCGTCCACGCCGTGTTCGCGGAAGGCATCCGGCAGGGAATCCTGCACGCCGAACCCGCGCCGGCGGAGTTGGCGGGCCTGGTCGAGGGGGCGCTGCGCTTCTTTCACAATGTCTGGGCCCGGAAAGGCGAGCCGCTCACCCACCGGCAGTGCATGGCACGCATCGAGACCTGTCTGCTGCCGCTGCTCTGGGCGCATCCGAGCGGCGAGGCCCGGGCGATCCAGCCGGCCTCCCCCCGGGTGAAGGCCGCCTTGCCCCTGGTGCTGACCGCAGTAGCCGGCTTGCTGACGGGGTGTCTTTCGACGTCTCCCGCGCCGGTCGCCGCCGACCTGCGTGACGCGCGCCGCGCCGCGGCGCACGCCGTCGCGGCCGGGGAAGCCCGGTCGGATTCCGGACTGCCCGTCCTCGGCGGGACGCTCACGCTGCACGACGCCTGCAACCTGGCGCTGGCCCACAACCTCGCGCTGCGGGCCACCTTTCTGCGGCGCCAGGAGGCGGCCGGCGCCGTCGAGGCGGCGCGCGGAGGCGCCCTGCCGCGGCTGGGCCTGACCGGCGACGCCTCGAGCGTGCTCGAGGAGCGCGGCGAGACACCCGAGACCCTCTCGGCCGGCCTGCGCCTCACGCAGCCCCTCTGGCGCTCGGGGGTGGTCGAGGCCGGCCTGCGCTACGCGCGGCTCTACGCGGCCAGCACGGATGCCGCCATCCGCCAGCAGGTCCAGCAGACGGTCGCCGCCGTCGCCGGCCACTACCTGGACGTCCTGCTCGCGGGCCACATGGTCACGGTCTACGAGGAGTCCGCCGCCGTCGCCGGTCGCCTGCTGCAGACGGCCCGCAACAAGCGCGCCGCCGGCACGGTCTCGGACTACGAAGTCCTGCGCGCCGAGGTCGAGCTCTCCACCGCCCGCGCCGACCTGCTCAACGAGCGCAACCGGCTGCGGACGGCGCAGATCTCCCTGCTGCACGCCCTGGGCGCCGACCAGCGGAGCGAAGTCACCCTGGCCGGCACGCTGGACTACCGCGCCGAGACCCACGCGGATGCCGACATGCTGCGGCTGGCGCTGGCATCGCGGTCCGACCTGCTGATGCGCGAGGCGGAGGTGCGCATGACCGCCGCGCAGGCCGATGCCGCGCGCGGCGCGTACGGTCCCGAGGCCGATGTCTTCGTCAGCGGCCTCGTCGCCGATCCCGACCCCAACAATACGGCCGGCGATGGTTGGAACGACCGGTGGGTCGCCGGCGTCTCGGTGACGTTGACGCTCTTCGACGGGTTTGAGCGCCGGGGCAAGCTGGCCCAGGCCGTCGCGCGCCAGCGCCAGGCCGAGGCGGCCCTGAAGGACGCCGAGGAGACTGTGCGCGTCGAGGTGGCCAAGGCGCTGCTCGACCTGCGCTATGCCGACGAACTCTACCAGTCGCAGCAGAAGAACATCGAGTTGGCCCGCGAGGCGCTGCGCATGCTCGAGTCGGGCTTCCGCCTCGGCCGCAACACGCAGATCGAGGTGCTCGACGCCCAGAGTGCGCTCACTGCGGCCCTGGGCCGCTACTACCACGCCGTCCACGCCCACAGCCTGGCGCGCCTCCGGCTGCGCCAGGCCGCAGGCATTCTGGGGCCGGCCGCCGATGTCGTCGCCGCCCCTGGCTACCAGATGGAGGCCGACCCGCTGGCCCCCTGAAGGCCGCCCCCGATCCCGGATCTGGTCTAGGAAAACCGATGAAACAGCGAACTCACGAATATCATCTTTTGAGTCGGTGGTTGATGGTTGATGGTTGGTTGTCATCCATCCCAGGCACTCGCTCATGCGGTGCGACCCCATCAACCATCAACCGTCAACTATCAACCCTGTTTCTGATCCTGCTGGCGGTCACGCCGGTCTTCGGGGCGGGCGCGCCCGCGGGAAGCGCCGCGCCGGCCGAGCGCGTCTACGTCGTCCGCACCGGCCACCCGGAACGCCGCACGCTCTCGCAGTCGCTCAAGAAGACCGGCGGGCTCTTCGCCCCGGCCGTTGTCGATGTCAGCGCCAAGGTGACGGCGCGGCTGCAGACGCTCGAACTCGAGGACGGCACGCGCGTCGAGGAGGGCACGCGCGTCAAGCGGGGGCAGCGCATCGCCACGCTCGAGTCGCGCGACTACGTCGCCCAGATGCACGCGGCCGAGGCCGCGCTGAAGTCGGCCCGGGCCACGCTGGACGACAAGCGCCGCGAACGGGAGCGGGCCGAGATGCTGTTCAAGGAGGGGAGCGCGACGGAGCAGGAGCGCGACCGCGCGCGGGCCGATCACGAGCGGGCCACAGCGGCCGTCGAGCAGGTGCAGGCACAGGTCGAGATCGCCCGGATCAACCTCGACGAGACGTGCCTGACCGCGCCCATGGACGGGGTCGTCTCCGCGCGGCTGACCGAACCGGGCGCCCTGCTCGCCGCCGGCGCGCGGATCGTGACGATCACGCAGGTCGACACGCTCCGGTTCCAGGTCAGTGTGCCGACCACACTTTACGCGCAGCTTGCCCTGAACGCGACCGGCATCGACATCGAGATCGACGCCTATCCCGGCGAGCCGGTCAAGGCCACGCTCTCGCGCATCTATCCCGTCGCCGAGAGCGAGACGCGGACGGTGCGCATCGAGACGCTGGTCGACAACGCCGCGGGGCGCTACCTGCCCGGCATGTTCGCCATGGGCACGCTGGCGCTCAACGAACGCAAGCACGTCCTCGTCGTGCCGTTCGACGCCGTCGTCCGCAACATCGACCGCCACCTGGTCTACTGCGTCCGCGACGGGGTGGCGCGCGCCGTCGAGGTCAAGCCCGGCATCCGCGCCGACGACGTGGTCGAGATCGCCGAGGGCCTGACGGAGGCGGACGAGATCGTCCTCGTCGGCCAGCACCGCCTGGCCGACGGCGTCCGCGTGCGCGCGGAGACGCAGCACTAGCCCTCCGGATCCAGCCCCAGGAAAGCAGCGCGTATGCGGATTTCAGAAAGCGGCGTCAAGAACCCGGTCACGACCCTCATGGTCTTCGTGGCCATCCTCGTGCTGGGGTACGTCTCCTACACGTTCCTCGCGATCGACATGATGCCCGAGATCGAGAACCCCACGGTCTCGGTCTTCACGCTCTGGGACGGGGCCAACACGGAGGATGTCGAGACCAAGGTCACGCGCGTGATCGAGAGCGCGCTCGGCAGCGTGACCGATCTCGACGAGATCACCAGCAGCACCTCCGAGGGACGCTCGCGCGTGGCCTGCCGCTTCAAGTGGGGCACCGATCTCGGCGAGGCCTCCAATGACATCCGCGACCTGCTGGAGCGCGCCAAACGCCGCCTGCCCGACGACGTCGACGATCCGATCCTGCTCAAGTTCAACACCGCCAACATGCCGATCCTCTTCTTCGGCATCACCGCCGACGAGAACCGCGAGAAAATGGTCGACATCGTCAACGACGAACTGGTCGACGTGCTCAAGCGCGTGCCGGGGGTCGGCTCGGTCGAGGCCTTCGGCGGCCTCGAGCGTCAGGTGAACGTCCGTCTCGACCCCGACCGGCTCTCGGCCTACGGCCTGTCGCTGGCCGAGGTGGCGGCGGCCATCGAACGGGACAACCGGACCGAGCCCGCCGGCAACATCAAGGTGGGCGCCACGGACTACACGATCCGCGTGCCGGGCGAGTTCGCCGCGCCCGGCGAGGTCGGCGACGTCGTGGTCAAGCGGTCGGGCGACGCGCTCGTGCGCCTCGCGGATGTCGCGGTCATCGAGGACGGCTTCGTCGAGAAGGACAGCGTGGTCGAGACCAACGGCAAGTGGTCGATGATGATGATCGTGCAGAAGCGCTCGGGCGAGAACACGGTCGCCGTCTGCCAGCGCGTGCTCAAACGGCTGGAGGAGCTCAAGCGCAACCTGCCGGCCGACTACGAGGTGCTGACGATCGGCGACACGAGCGAGACGATCGTCAATTCGATCCGCTCCGTCGGCCGGACCGTGCTCTACGGCGGCCTCTTCGTCATCCTGACGACGCTCTTCTTCCTCCGCAGCGTCCGCACCTCGCTGATCATCGCCATCACGATTCCCGCCTCGCTGATCATCGCCTTCCTCTTCATGTACGCCCTCGACTGGACGATCAACATCATGAGCCTGTCGGCCCTCGCGGTGGCCATCGGCATGGTGGTCGACAACGCCGTCGTCGTGCTGGAGAACATCGTCTCGCACATGGCGCGCGGCGTGAAGCGGCGCGAGGCGGCCATGTTCGGCACGGACGAGGTGGGGCTGGCCGTCGTGGCCTCGACGCTGACGACGATCGTCGTCTTCCTGCCGCTGGTCTTCGAGAAGGGCGTCTCGGGCATCATGATGAAGCAGCTCGCCGGCCTGATCACGATCACCCTTCTCGCCTCGCTCTTCTGCTCGCTCTACCTGACGCCGATGATGGCCTCGGTGATGCTGAAGTCGCCGGAGGAGCAGCCCAAGGAGGGGTTCATCGCGCGATTCCAAGTCTGGTCCGAGCAGCGCTTCCTCGACTTCGAGCGGGGCTACGGGCGCCTGCTGGCCGTGGCGCTCCGCGCGCGCTGGGTGGTGGTCGCGCTGGCGGCGGCGGTCATCGCGGGCACGGTGCTGCTCTTCGGGCGCATCGGCTCGGAACTGATGGGCAGCGAGGACACGGGCGAGCTGCGCATCGCCTACGAGCTGCCGGTCG
>CAZYRQ010000091.1:0-6872 GCA_964649455.1 uncultured Lentisphaerales bacterium | reverse complement strand
CTCGCCGCTGGTGATCGACACGTTCGACAAGCGCGAGTACGGCCGCGCGCTCGGCACCAGCGCCGTCTATTTCCGCTGCCAGCCGGAGTTCTACGCGCCGGAGAACGCGAAGCGGCTCGGCATCAACCGCGCGATGGGCTATGCCAGCGCGCAGAATGGCGCCCTGAACCGCGCCTGCTACGAGGGGGACTACAGCCGGCTGGCAACCAACTATTTCAACATGGCCCAGAAGCTCAAGGCCGACGGACTGGGGGACATCCCCCAAAACATCAAGATGATCGAGGAGTCAGGCCCTCCCGGCCTGGCCACGCTGGCGAGTTGGCCGATCATCGCCGAACGCTTCCGCGACTATTTGAGAAAACAGAACCTCAAGCCCGCCGATCTGCTGTCGCGCGCGGCCCTGCTCGAAGCCATGAAAGCTGGCAAGACCTCCGATGACGACTTGTGGCCGCTGGTCACTCTGCCGAAAGGAACGCCGGAGGATGCCGCGGAGCATCCCCTGCTCTTCTACCACGCCAAGTATTTCGCCGGCATCCTCTTCTGCGACAACTGCGCCGAAGCCGTCAAGCTCGTCGAGCAGTTCTTTCCGAAGGGATCGGTCGCTAACGCGGGCGCCTTCTTCCCGCAGGAGGGTCATGCGGTGCGGCGCAACTGGTACGATGAGTTCATGCTTTTCCGCCGCCGGGGCATGACCGCCTGGGGAAGTGAAATGACATGGGCGCTGTGCGGCATTGCCCACTACGTCGGCGCGCAGTCGGAGTCCTACGAAGGCGCACTGGCGCGCGGGGTTGCCAAGTACCATGATGCCGTGCTGGGGCCGACGCACCTGCTGGCCAGCGGCATCTACGGCTACAACGCCGACTATGTCGAGACCGCCGCCTACGCCCTCGCGGCGCAGGGCCAGACCTCGCTCGACTTCTACGACAGCACGCAGAACGGAACCTACAACATCGATCCCGAAATCCGCATGGCGATGAAGCGTTTCGCCTATGCCATGGGAGCCATCGAGACGATGCAGACCGAGTCGAAAGTCGTACCGTCCAAGGTGGCGCTCGGCTGGTCGGAGACGACGGCGATCTGGGACCAGGCCGAGCCGACGCACACGGGCCGGAACATGCCGGGCAACGTGATGTACCAACTCGAGCGCCACTACCTCTACCTGCTGCTGCGCCATCTGCAGTTGCCGGTTGACCTGCTGTGCGACAACGACCTGGAGGAGGGGTATCTCAAGGACTACGAAGTCTATGTGCTGGTGGGCGACCATCTGACCGCGAAGGCGGCCGAGGCGTTGCGCAATTGGGTCGAGGCGGGCGGCGTGCTGGTATCCGTCGCGGGCGGCGGGCTGTGGGATGAATACAATCGGCCGCTCGATACGCTCAAGGATGTCTACGGCATCAAGGGCGCGCGCCAGTATGCCAAGGAGCAGGGCGCGGAATATGTGCCCGGCGCGGTCTATGGCGTGAATCCGGCAGACAACCGCCTGGTCAAGCAGGAGCAGTCCCTCCGGGCCAAAGTGGAATTGATCCATGCGCATCCGATGGATCAGATTGCCCTTGCGTCCAACGCGCCTGCGGCCAGACTGCCGGTGCTGGGGTACCGACAGGGATTCGCGGTTGAAGGCGGCACCGCGCAGGGAACCTTTCAGAATGGCGAGGCGGCGGTGGTCATGAATAGCTACGGCAAGGGGCGGGCGCTGATCATGGGCTTTCTCCCCGGCATCGGCAACCTCTACCAAGCCTTCCCCAAGATCCCCTACGGCCGCGGCGGCGAGGATCTGAGCCTTTACCTGTATCCCGACTGCAAACCGGCTGTCCGCGACGGACTGGCCTACCTGATGCGGCAGGTCTGGCCTGCAATGGGAGCCACGGTGACCTGCTCGAATCCCTACGTCGAGGCGAATCTGCTGCGTCAGAAGAACGGCGCCTGGCATGTGGCGCTGGTCAACTTCAGCGGCCAGCCCGTCAAGGATCTGACGGTGCGCATCCGCGCCGCCGACGTCGGCGGCGCCAGCCGGGTCATGGCGGCCTTCGGCAAGGCGAAAACCCGGCAGGAGGGCGGCGACCTGGTCGTCACCCTGCCGCTCGCCAAGTTCGACTGGCTGACGCTGAACTGAATGGCGGAACCGCCCCGCCGCGCGCGGGCTGGCCGCGACGCGGCGTCAGGCTTGACCACGGGGTTCGTCGAGAGCATTCATAGCTGCAAACATGTTGGAGAGAAACAAAATGCAACTCTGCCGTCGTTCGCTGCGGGCCGCCTGCCTGCTGACAATGGGGTGCCTGTCGATTCCGTCCTCGCCGGCGGAGACGGCGACAAACGCCCCTTGGTATGCCGTGATCGAGGCGGAGGCGATGGAACTGCAGGGCGACTGGAGGGACGTCCGTGGGCAGGAAGGCTACTTCCCCGCCGCGCCCAACAGCTGGAGCGGCAACCGCGTGCGCGGGGGCGCCTCCGCCGACGCGGCCCGGGCCACCGCTGCCTTCGAGGTGCCCGCCGATGGTCGCTACGCCGTCTGGGTGCGTTACGAGTCGCCCTACGGATTCGACGTCCATTTCACCGTGGCGATCACGCAGGGCGGGACAACGGTCTACGCCGGGCGCTTCGGCGACCGCGCCGACGCCAAGTGCTTCAACGGTGCCTGGCGGATCCAGGGGCCCTGGAGCTACCACAACACCGACTATGTCTACCAGCGCGACGTGGCCGATCTCAAACGCGGCCAGGCCACGCTGGCGTTGACCAAGGAGAGCGGAGGGAAGTACACGGCCGCGCGCATCGTAGACCTCGTCTTCCTGACCGACAGCCTCGGCCTGCAACCCGGCCGCGAGCTGAACGCATGGAACGAGCGCGGCGGCAACGCCGCGGCCTACTACCAGCCGGCCATCATGACCCGCTGCCGCCGCCCCTTCTACTTCCGCCTGCAGACCAGGCCGGGCGCAGCCGCTGGACGGGCCACCCTCAACTACCGCTTCGGCAGCGGCTGGCGCGGTCCCCGCCGCATGCTCGCCTTCACGACGGCGGGCCGGCTGGCGGAGCGCTACGAGTTCGAATACACCGGCCTGGTCCAGCAGGCCGCGCGGAAGCGGTTCGCCTTTCCGGAGGAGGAGACCCTACCCGGCGGCTTCGACAGCGGCTGGCTGCGGTACGACCTCAACACCTTCGACACGGCCACCCTCGTCGCCAACTGCGAGACCGCCGACGCCACCCTCCAGATCGCCGGCAACCCCGCCGGGCGCGAGGCCGCCGCCTTCAGCCTCGCCTCCAACACCCCCCTGGAGGTGCTGGTGGCCACCGGCGACAGCCGCCTCGAGGACGAGCTCTTCCGGGGACGCGTGGCCGGCACCGCCGAACAGTTCGCCGGCGAGCTGGCGCAGGCGCTGGACGCCTACCATGTCGCCGGCAGGCGCCCGTTCCTCTTCGGCAACCTGATCACACCGTCCGCCGCCTTCGGCGCCGCACGCTGGAAGCTCTTCACGGCGGCCGGCGGCAGCGGCGTCTATTTCCAGGTTCCGCCCGACGCCTATCTGCCAGGCAACGCGGAACGGCTGGGCGTCAACCGCGCCATGGCCTACCGCGCGCTGCAGAACCTCGGCCTCAAGTTCAACTATTTCGAGGGCGACTACGGCGACCTCCGCCTGCAGCTCCTGAAGGTTCGCGCCGGCCTCGACGAGGCTGGCCTCGGCGACATCCCGCAGACGTTCAAGATGATCGAAGAGTCGGGCCCGCCCGCGCTCGCCAAGATGCGCGCCTCCGACATCATCAGCGGGAAGTTCCGCGACTATCTCAAGGAACTCGGCCTCTCGCCGGCGCCCTTTGTCGGCCGCGCCGCGCTGGCCGAGGCCGTCGCCGCCGGCCGGACGGGCGAGGCCGACCTCTGGCCGCTCGTGCAGCTCTGCGACGGCAGGCCGCAGGACGCCGCCGACAATCCTGCTCTCTTCTACCACTCCAAGCAGTTCGGCAATCTCCTCTTCGCCGACAACTGCGCCATGGCCGCGAAACTGGTCGAGGAGATCTTTCCGCCCGGATCGCGCGCCAACTCCGGCGCCATCTTCCCGCAGGACGGTCACGGCGTGCGGCGCAACTGGTACGACGAGTTCACCCTCTTCCGCCGGCGCGGCATGACCTCCTTCGGCAGCGAGACGACCTGGGGACTCAACGGCACGCCCTACTACGCCGGCGCGCAGTCGCAGTCCTACGAGGGAACGATCGCCCGCGGTGTCGCCAAGTACCACGACGCCACCCTGGGGCCGACACACCTCCTCGCCTGCAAGCGCTACGGCTATCCGCCCGAATTCGTCGAGCTCACCGCCTACGCGCTCGCCTCCCATGGCTACCGCGCGGTGCACTACTACATCAACGCCGACTTTACCGGGCTCGATCACTACAAGGCGATGAAGCGCGCGGGCTACGCGCTGGGCGCCGTCGAGGACCATCTCGTCGGTGCCAGGGTCGTTCCCGGCAAGGTCGCGCTGGGGTGGTCCGAGACGACGGCCGTCTGGGATCAGGCCGTTCCGACCGAGAGCGGCTACAACCGCCCGGGCAACCTCATGTACGGCATCGAACGCCACTACCTCTACCTGCTGCTGCGCCACCTGCAGCTCCCCGTCGATCTGCTTTCCGAGGCGGATGTCGCGGAAGGGCGTCTGAAGGACTACGAGGTCTACTTCCTGGTCGGCGACCACATGACGGCAGCCGCGGCGCAGGCACTGCGGCAGTGGGTCGAGGCGGGGGGCGTTTTGATCTCCGGCGCGGGCGGCGGCCTCTGGGACGAGTACAACCGCCCCCTCGACACGCTCAAGGATCTCTACGGCATCAAGGGTGCGCGCCAATACGCCGCCGAGCAGGGACGCGCCTACATCCCCGGCGAGACCTACGCCGTCAACGTCAACGACAACCGCCTCGAAAAGCAGGAGCAGGCGCTGCGCGCCAAGCTGGAACTGCTGCATGCCCTGCCAATGGACACGATCGCCTGGGCCGGGCGCGAACTGCCCGTGCTAGGCTACAAGCAGGGGCTCGCGCCCGAGACCGGCGGGGTGGTCGCCACCTTCGACGGCGGCGGCGCGGCGATCGTCACCAACGCCTTCGGCAAGGGACGCGCGCTGATCATGGGCTTCCTGCCCGGCATCGCCTACCACTACCAGGCCTATCCGCTGCGCCCCTACGGCCGGGGCGGCGAGGATCTCAGTGTCTACCTGCATCCCGACTACAAGCCCCTGGTGCGCGACGCGATGGCCGGTCTGATCCGGCTGGTCTGGCCCGGCATGGGCGCCGCCGTCGCCACCGCGCACCCCTTTGTCGAGGCCAACTTGATGGCCGGCGCCCAGGGCGGCCGGCATGTCGCGCTGGTCAACTTCAGCGGCCAGCCGGTCGCAAACCTGACGGTGCGCATCCGCGCGGCCGATGTCGGCAACGCCAGCCGGGTCTCGGCGGCCTTCGGCAAGCCTCAGGTCCGGCAGGAGGGCGGCGATCTGATCGTCACCCTGTCGCTCGACAAGTTCGACTGGCTGACGCTGAACTGAACCGGGGAAATGGCGCTCAACGCCCAAGCATGATTTGGACGGGATATCAGGATGAACACAATGCATGAACTCCAGTCGGTCGATGTTTTCACCTCGGGGCAGGATGGCTTCTGCGCCTACCGGATCCCCGCGCTGGCCGTGGCCCGCGACGGCACGCTCCTCGCCTTCGCCGAGGCGCGCAAGAACCACCGGGGGGACCCGGGAACCGCGGGCAACGAGCTGCATCTGGTGGTCAAGCGGAGCCTGGATCGGGGGCAGACCTGGTCGGACATGCTCACCATCGAGGCGCCGGGCGAGCTCTGGTCGGCCGGCAATCCGGCGGCGGTCTGCGACCGCGACACGGGGCGCGTCTGGCTGCACTACCTCCGCTGCCGCCCCGGCTGCGGGTCGGGCCAGGCCCGCCCCGGAACCGACGACATCGTCAACCTCGTGCGGTACAGCGACGACGCCGGGGCTACCTGGTCCGCTCCCCTCGATATTTGCGCCATCGAGCGCTTCACGCTGAAGGCCGCTGTCGACGATGCCGACCGCCTGGTTTGGACCGGGCCGCGCGGTCCGGGACGGACCGACCTGGTGCTGCGCGTGAGCGGCGACGAGGGGTGGACGTTTACCCGCGAGCGGCTGGTCGCCGCCGGCTCGGCCGCCTATTCCGACATGGAGCGGCTCGACGACGGGCGGATCGGCGTGTTGTGGGAGCGCGACAACTACGGCTTCATCACGTTCACGCCGCTCGACCGGACGTGGATCCTGGCGAATGGTTAGGCAGGGTTCCAGACATGCAGAAGGAAACGACACGAGAGTTAAACGGAATCCCCCGGTGGCGCCTCATGGTATTCCATCCCGCCCGCCTGGCGGCGGTCGCCTGCATGCTGGCCGCCGTCCAGGCCGGCGCGGACTCGGTGACTCTGGTGCGCGACGGGCGGCCGGCCGCAGTGATCGTGCTGCCTCCCGAATCGGACTCGCGCGAGACCGACATGGTGAACCGCCAGGCCGCGAGCGAGCTCGTGCGCCACATCCAGTTGATGAGCGGCGCCGAGCTGGGCGTGCTGGTCACGCGGACGAATGGCGGGTTCCAGCCCATCCGTATCGACCAGGCCAAGCCCGTTGATCACGACCTGAAGCCGGTCAGCGACATGGGTGGTCGGCACCCGATCCGGCACGGGGGACGCTCGCCCTCCAAACCGGCTCGCGGGGACGCTCGCCCTCCAAACCGGCTCGCGGGACGCTCGCCCTCCAAACCGGCTCGCGGAGACGCTCGCCCTCCTGTGCGGCTCCCGGGACGCTCGCCCTCCAAACCGGCTCGCGGGGACGCTCGCCCTCCAAACCGGCTCGCGGGGACGCTCGCCCTCCAAACCGGCT
>CAZYRQ010000090.1:0-6926 GCA_964649455.1 uncultured Lentisphaerales bacterium | reverse complement strand
TAATGAAGACAGGGGCATCATACCGCTTCTGCGCCGGGGCGGCAAAGGAAAAGGATCGCACCCTTGCCTCAGGTCGAGCACGAGCTTCTGATAACGGGTGGCGCGGCTATGCTTCTGGAGCTAGGCGCGGACGCAGCCGCGTCCAGAGGGCTGGGATGGCGCCGGATGGCTCGCCCGTCAAATCGACGCGCGCCTCAATCAGGCTCGCCGCGCGCAGGTTCGGCAGCAGCTCCAGCCGCAGCAGCGGCTCGGTCGCGCGCGTGATCCAGCGTCCGTCGTCGACGGACACCTCGAAGCGTCGCCCGCGGCGATCCAGCAGCTCGAAGCGTGCGCCGCCTGCGGTCGACGGCACGACGGGCCGCGTCTCGGAGATGAAGAGCGGCGGGCGCTGGTAGACCGGCACGATCAGGCGCGGCGAGACCAGAACCGCCAGCTTGGTCAGCACTGCGTCATCCGCCTCGGACGGGGCGACCACCCCTTCGAACCCGAGCTCGGCCAGTTGGCGGCAGGCCAGGCGGTTGAGCCCGTAGAGGGCGCCGTCGGCTGTCAGCGAGAGGGGTTCGGACGCGAGACGTCGCAGCATATGCAGCGTCGCCAGCCCGCCGCACTCCCAGGAGCGCCAGCCGTGGGCCAGCAGTCGCCCGGTCGTCGCCTCAACGGCGCGCGCCTCCTCCCCGTCGCGGACGATCCACGGCAGCGCCCAGCGGATCGGTACGTCCGGCATCGCCGCCTGCCAGGCGTCACCCAGGGCATCGATGCCTTCGGTGCAGTCGGCCACGCGTAGCGCCAGCACCAGCTCGTCGGCACCCTCGAACCGCGCGGGCGCCGTCGCTACCGGCACCTTCACCGAGAGACGCCAGGGCCTCGTCGGCGCGGGTGCAGCGCCTGGCGCCAGCTCGGCGGCCAGAACCGCCTGCCGCGCCGCCTGTTCCGCAGTGCGCCGCGACGCGAGCTTGATGTCGAGCTGCTCCTGCAACTGACGCCGCAGTGCATTCAGCAGAGAGGGGGGCGCATAGTGTCCGCCGGGATCGTCGAGGGCGAGGGCCGCCAGTTCCCAGGGGCTCTCACCCAGGCGTTCGAAGGCCTTGCGCACCGCGGCGGCGGTCTGATCCGGCTGGCGGGCGGGCCCGAGCGGCTGGGCCGCCTCCAGAGTCACTGCGAGTTCGGGCCAGGCGACCGGCGTGCCCGTGACCGTCACTCCGCCGGCGGCGAGTGTCACCGCGACCTGCAGCGGCTCGGCCGCGCGGCACGCCTGCGCGCGCGGCAGGCGGAGCGCATAACGCCGCTGCACGGCCTGCGAGGCGGAGCAGAAGACGGGGGTGCCGATGGGCAGCGGCGGGGCGTCGTCCGGCAGGGCGATCTCGACCCGGCTGTCGGCCGGGACGGCCACCTCCAGGCGCGCGCGGCCGGCCAGTCGCATCTGGGCGATGCCGAAGCCGAAGGGGCGTCCGCCGACCGGCAATTCCACCTGCAGTCCGTCGTGCTTCTCCAGCGCGCGCCGCGTGGTCAGGACGAGCCAGCGGGTCGGCGCGCCGCGGTCGCGGCGCACGGCGGCGACGGTGCCGACCGGCGTACCACGATGGCCGACGGCCAGTGCGTCGATCACCTGCTCCGGCGGCTGCGGGCCGTCGAAATGCAGGCTTGTCCAGGGGCGGCTGAAGATCGTCTGCAGATCGGCGATGGCCTCGGCGGCCTGCGCCTCCGGCAGCGCGCCGTCGAGCCGGCGGCGGTAGACGTCGGTCACGGCGGCGACGTAGAGGGGGCTCTTCATGCGGCCCTCGATCTTGAGGCTGGCGACGCCGGCGCGGCGGAGCGCGTCGAGGCGGTCGAGCAGCGCCAGGTCGCGCATGGAGAAGGGGTAGCCCGGCGGTTCCGCGCCCGCGGTGGCGAAGCGTTCGCGGCAGCAGTAGGCGCACTGGCCGCGGTTGCCGCTGCGGCCCGCCTGCAGGGCGGAGAAGAGGCAGAGGCCGCTGTAGGCGTAGCAGAGCGCGCCGTGGACGAAGACCTCGATCTCGATCGGGGTCTGGCGCGCGATCGCGGCGATCGCCGCGAGCGGGAGCTCGCGCGCCAGCACGACGCGCGCGAAGCCGAGTTCCCCGAGCGCCCGGACGCCCTCGAGGCTGTGTACCGCCATCTGGGTGCTGGCGTGCAGCGGCAGGCGCGGAAAGCATCGGCGCGCTAAGCGGACGGCGGCCAGATCCTGGACGATGAGACCGTCGACACCGGCGTCGGCGCCCGCGGCCAGCGTGTCGAGCAGCGAGGGAAGCTCGTCGTCGCGGACGAGCGTGTTGACCGTGAGATAGACCGACCGTCGCGGTGCGAGCCGGTGGGCGTACCCCACGAGGCGGCCGAGGGCCGCGGCGTCGAGGTTGACGGCCTCCGCGCGCGCCGAATGGCGCGGCAGGCCGAGGTAGACGGCATCGGCCCCGTACTGCAGGGCCGCGCAGGCGGCCTCGAAGGAACCGGCCGGGGCCAGCAGTTCCGGTTGAAGCGCGGGGGCGTTCAACACTCGGCTCCCGGCTGCGCGGGCCAGCCCGCGTCCAGGCCGTGGCGCACGCAGGCAATCGCGCTGACCGTGTCGGCGAGCGCGAGCAGTTCGGGAGCGGCCTGTCGGCCCGTGAGGATGACGATCTTACCCGGCGGCGCGCGCCGGACGGCCTCGGTCACGGCGGTAGCATCGAGCAGGCCGAGGGCCACGGCGCCGCAGATTTCGTCGAGGACTACCATGGCGGGTTCCGGCGCCTGCAGGCGCTCGCGCGCGAGGGCCAGGCCACGTTGCGCCGCCTCGCGGTGGCGCGCGAGCTGCGCGGGTGAGGGGGCGCGCACGAATCCCAGGCCGCAGAAGACGACCTCGACCTCGGGGAAGCGCGCCAGCGCGCGGATCTCGCCCGTGTCGCGGTCGGCCTTGATGAAGTGGATGAGGGCGACCCGCAGGCCGTGTCCGGCGGCGCGGAGCACCATGCCGAGCGCGGCGGTGGTCTTGCCCTTGCCGTCGCCGGTCAGCAGGATCACGCGTGGCGTGGCGGGGGGCATGGCGGTCACCCGAGGCGGGCGAGGGTTTCCCGCAGGCCATGGCGGCGGCCGGCGGGCGTGATGGCGACGGTGCGGTCGAGGAGCAGGCGCCGCAGGGCGGCGGCGGGATTGCCGTCGCCGAGGTCGGTCGCCACGAGCGTGGCGTACTGGCCGGCGACAGACTCCTCGCCGGGGCGGGGCAGGGGATCGGAGCCGTAGAGCAGGCGCAGGCCCTTTTCGCGGGCGTGGCGCATGAGTCGCGGTTCGCCCCAGAAGGCAGGCCGCAGGGCGCTGTCGCCGATCAGCAGGCTATCGGGATCCGCGGCGGCGTCGATCAGGGCGCGCACGGCCCGGCTGCGGGGGAAGAGCCATTTGCCGAGTCCCCAGGCGAGCACCGGCAGGGCGCCGGCCGCGTGCAGGCGGAGGGCGGTCTCGGCGAGGGGAAGTCCGTCGGGTACGCCGGTTTCGGAGAAGAGTCCCAGCAGCTCGACCCGTTCGCGGGCGGCGATCTGGCGGGCGGCGACGAGCAGGATCTCGCGCGTACCGTCGCCCATGACGCAGGTGCCGGGCGCGGGTTCGCGCACGCGCCGCCACTGCTGGTGCGGGCGGGTGGTGGCCGCGATCAACTCGCCGAGGGTGCCCTGACCTTCGCGGAGCAGGAGAAACCCGGCCCAGACGGTGGCGGTGGGCGCCAGGCGCGACGCCTGGGCGGCGAAGGCGTCGAGGAGGCGGTCGCGGTCGTAGGCGGGGTAGAGGTGCAGGTGGGCGTCGAGGAAGATCATGAAGGCTGGCAGGCGTTGATCTGCTCGGCGATGACCTCGCTCATGTCGTTGGCGATCGCCGCGGCGCCGACGCGGATGGCGTTGAAGATGGCGCGGTGGCTCGAGGCCCCGTGCGTGACGATGCAGACGCCCGGCACGCCGAGGAGGACGGCGCCGCCGTAGAGCTCCGGATCCATGCGGCGCTTCATCGCCTTGAGCGCGCCCTTGAGCAGGATGGCGCCCAGCATGCGGACGGGATGGCGGAAGAACTCCTCCTTCATCCAGGAGCCGATGGCGTGGGCGACGCTCTCCGTCGTCTTGAGCACGACATTGCCGACGAAGCCGTCGCAGACGATGACATCGGTCTCGCCCTTGAAAAGGTCGTGACCCTCGACATTGCCGCGGAAATTGACCTGTCGGCAGTTGTGCAGCAACTGGAAGGCCTGCTTGGTCATCTCGTTGCCCTTGCCATCCTCGGTGCCGATGCTCAGCAGGCCGACGCGCGGGTTCTGCTCGCGCAGGACGGCCTTCGCGTAGGCGCTGCCCATGATGGCGAACTGCACGAGCCAGTCGGCGTCGCAGTCCATGTTGGCGCCGGCATCGATGAGCACCATCGGCCGGGCCGAGCGGGTGGGCAGCACGCAGGCGATGGCCGGCCGCTCGACGCCCTTGATGCGGCCCAGCCTGAAGAGGGCGGCGGCGGAGAGGGCGCCGGAGTTGCCGGCCGAGACCATCGCCCGGGCCTCGCCCGCCTTGATGAGATCCATGCAGCGGCTGATGGAATTGTCGCGCTTGCGCCGCACCGCCGCGGCGGGCGCCTCGCCCATCTCGATGGCTTCCGAGGCATGCACCAGCGCCAGGTGCTCGCCGAGGGCGGTCCGGTTCCTGTCCAGCTCGGCGCGGATGAGCGACTCCTGGCCGACCATGACGATCTGCGTGACGCCCTTCAGTTCGCGGATGCGCTGCGAGGCCTCGATGCACCCCTTGACCGTCTCGGACGGGGCGAAATCGCCGCCCATGATATCGACCGCTATGCGCATGCTTGTCCCCTCCGGCCCCTTGCGGAGGCCTGATGCACGGTAACGCGGCTCGAGTCCGACCCTTCAGATCCGCGATCGGGCCGGGGCGTGAGCTACTCGGCCTCGACCGTCAGAACCTGGCTGCCGCGGTAGGATCCGCAGGCGGGGCAGACCCGGTGCGCCTGCCGCGGCTCGCCGCATTTCGGGCACGCGCTGACCTGCGCCACCACGGCCTTGATCTGGCCCTTGCGCTGACGCACGCGCATCTTCGACTTCTTGCGTTTTGGTACGGCCATCTTCCAGACTCCATCGGATCACCGGCGCGCGCCCGCGCGCCCGCGCTTCCGTTCATCTCCATCGCCAAACACCAGTCGGCCTGGGCGGCTTACCCGCCCAGCCCGTCCAGGGCGCCCCAGCGGGCATCGTCCTGCGGCGGGCAGCCGCAGGATCCCCGGTTGAGGTCGGCGCCGCACCGGGGACAGAGCCCCATGCACTCCGTCCGGCAGAGCGGATGGCTGGGGAAAGTTAGTATGATACCTTCCCTGATCTCCGGGGTCAAGTCCACGAAAGGAGTTTCGCCGATGGCGACGGAAAAGGCGACCTGCCGGTCGACGCTATCCCATTCGAAGGCGTTGTTGCAGCGGACGCAGGTGCACCGGAACGGCTGGCTCACGCTCCCGCGCACGAGCAGCTCATCGTCGAGCCGCTGGATGAAGAGGGCGTAGCGGATGTTGCCCGCGGGGACGATCAGTTCCTCCGCCGGCCCGAGTTCCAGCGCGGCGGCCGGGATCTCGCCCGCGAAGGGTTCGCCGTCGCGAGCCAGGCGTTCGATATCAACGATCAAAGGCGCCGCTTCCACCTGCCCGCCCTCCCTGCGCGACCAGCCGCTGGCCCGGGTTCTCGCGCATGAACCGCTCGACATGCCGCTGCACGCTGGCCGGCAGGAAGCTGCTGGTGTCGCCTCCGTAGCGGGCCACCTCGCGCACGGTGCTGGCCGTGACGTAGCTGTGCTCCTCCTGGGGCATCATGAAGAGCGTCTCGATGTCCGGCTCCAGCCGGCGGTTGGTCAGCGCCATCTGGAACTCGTACTCGAAGTCCGAGTAGGCCCGCAGCCCGCGGATGACGACATTGATCTGATGCCGGCGGCAGAAGTCGACCAGCAGGCAGTCGAGAGGCTCGACCGTCACGCCGGGCAGGCCGCCGACCGCCTCGCGGACCATCTCCATGCGCTCCTCGAGGCCGAACATGCCGTTGCCCTTGCTGGTGATCGCCGCCACCGCGACAATCAGCTGTGGAAAAATGCTGGCCGAACGCTCGATCAGATCGAAGTGTCCGTACGTAAGGGGATCGAAAGTCCCCGGATAAACTGCCATTCGGTTCATCATTACGCGTGTTCCATGAGCTGGCCGATCACCAGCCTTGTGTGTCCGTAGACGCGGTCCCGCAGCAGCCGCCAGCCGGGCCAGGTGTCCGTCGGCGCCTGCCGCGGCAGTTCGGCGATCAGCAGCCCGCCGACCGACACGACCCGTTCCCGCGCCACCTGCGCCGCCAGTTCCGCCAGGCCCGTCTCGCGGGCCCGCGAGTAGGGCGGGTCGGCGAAGACCAGGTCGGCGGCCAGCCCGCGGCCGGCCAGCCGCAGCCAGCGCTCGACCGGGCAGCAGACCACCTGCTGTCCCTCGCCGGCCAGGGCGGTGACGTTGGCCAGCGTGGTGCGGTGCACCTCGCGGTCGCCCTCGACCCAGATGACCTGGGCGGCGCCCCGGCTGAGGGCCTCGAGGCCGACCGCGCCGCTGCCCGCGTAGAGATCGAGGAAGCGGGCGCCGGGCACCTCGGCCCTGAGCATCGAGAAGAGCGCCTCGCGGACACGATCCTGCGTCGGCCGCACGCGGTCGCCGCGCGGGACACCGATCTTCCGTCCGCGATACATCCCGCCCGTGATCCGCATGGTGCAACTATAGCGCAGCCGGTCCCGCCCCGCAACTGGGCAGTTGGCAACCTGGTAATCGGGCTAGCCGATTACTGAGACGGCGGCGCCGCGCGCCGCGCCGCGGTTCGGGTGCGCTACAGGAACCGGCCGATGGTCAGCGCCGCGATGACCGGCGCGAAGAGCGAGCTGACCAGCGACATGACCGTG
>CAZYRQ010000089.1:0-7182 GCA_964649455.1 uncultured Lentisphaerales bacterium | reverse complement strand
GGCGACGCCGCTTGCGGCATAGGCGTGAAAGGCAACGGCGCAGTGGTGGAGAATTGTGAAATCTCCGGCAACGCTTCCGCGCAGACGTACTGCCGCGGCGGGGGGCTCAAGCTGATCTACGGTCTCGTGCGCAACTGCGTGATCACCAACAACGACATCACCGGCTACGGGGCGGGGGCCTATGTCGCGGGCGGACGCCTCGAGCGGTGCCTGGTGGCGGGGAATACCGGCAGCCGCACCGAGGAGCGCGGCGGCGGCCTGCATGTCGTGACGGAGAACAACCGTGTGCCCGTCATCCGCAACTGCACGGTGACCCGCAACCGCGCGTTCCGCTGGGGCGGTATCTACGCGAACGGCTCCACGCCGAAGTTCGAGAACTGCATCTCCTGGGGCAACATCGACGTCGGCCCCGACTACACGGGGCGTCCGGACATCGCGAATGGAAGTTCGGCCTCGACAATGAACTGCTGCTATTCGATTACGCTCTCGGGCACGTCGCTAGGCGTGGATCCCTGCTTCGCCGATCCTGGGAACGGCGACTACCGGCTCGCCGCGCATTCGCCCTGCATCGACGCGGGCTATACGCGCGCGGGCGACGACTATTCCGGAGACGCCATCGACATCGGCTGCCACGAGTACCCGCGCGGCGACTACGCGGCGACGATATCCACATCCGCCCTGTTTCCGGTGAAGCCGGGCACGGTCGCGTTCACCGGACGGGCCCTCGGATTCGACGGGCCCCCGGCGGCGGTCAACTGGAAGCTGGACAGGCTCTCGCCCGCGGAGGATGGCGTGTGGGAGACGGGAACGCTCGACCAGACGCTGAGCCTCGCCTCGGCCGGGATGTACCGCATCTCGCTCAAGGTGTCGGACGGCTCGCACGAGGCCACAGCGTCCCGAACATTCGAAATCGGTGCGCCGGACGTCTACCTCGCTCCGGCAGGGACGCCGGGCGTGACACCGGCCGCGCCATATGCCACGGCGGCGACGGCGACGAACGACATCCTGGAGGCACTGAAATATTGCGCGGACGATTCCACGCTTCACGTGGCGGACGGCGACTACGCGCTTACTGATGAAGCGCTTGTCGCGAAGAAGGTGATGATCGTGAGCGAGAACGGCCCGGACAAGACTTCGCTCTACCGTCCGGGGCCACTCCGGTCCGGTACGGCTCGGCGTGTCCTTCGTGTCGAACACGCAGACGCGGTCGTCTCCGGGTTCGCGATCACCAACGGTTATGGCCAGGCCGGTTACGACATCGCGCTCCGCGCCGGTAGCGTGACCAACTGTTTCGTCGGCTTCGGCGGAACCGACGCGGCCGTGCTGATTCTCGCCGGCAGGCTCGTCGAGTCGACCGTCGCCGGGTGCCAGGCGGGGGACGGGCGCACGCTCGGCGTCGCGGTCGGCCTGCTCGGCGCCGCCGCCCGCCTGGAAGGTTGCGTCATCCGCGACAACAGGGTGACGGGCAACTACTACAGCGGCTCTCCGGTCAGGGCGTCCGCCGGCATGATCGACCGGTGCATCTTCAGCAACAACAGCATGGCCGGTTACCGCGCGGGCGCGGTGTCGTTCTGCGGCACGGCCCTGATCGATAATTCGCTCTTCTACGGCAATACCAACACCTACAACGGCGCGGGGGCGGTGACGATCTCCGCCAACGGCTTCACCATCCGCAACTGCACGTTCGTCAAGAACCGCGGACCGAAGACGGGGGGGATTCATTTTTCGCAGAACGATAGCGACTCGGTCTATTCCGGCGCGCTGGTCAACAACATCTTCTGGAACAACTTCGGAACCAGCGCCGCGGCCTCCGAGCACGACTTCGTGAAACAGGGGCCGAAGATCGTCTGGACAAACAACTCGGTGAGCGTGGAAACCGCAGTCCTGGGCACCGGCGGCATCTGGGGCGATCCCTGGTTCGCTGACGCGGGCGCCGGCAACTTCACCCTCCAGTCGAAGTCGCCCTGCCGCAATACCGGGTTCCTCTACGACGGCCTCGGGCCGCGCGATCTCGCGGGTCTCGACCGTGTCAGGGAGGACAAAGTGGACATGGGTTGCCACGAGTTCGTGCCCTCGGAGGATCTCGCCGCGTTCTACTCGGTGGAATTGCCGACGACGCCCGGCGGAGTGCCGACGTTCACGGCAGCCGCGACGGGCGAGGATCTCACCGGACTGCAGTACCGGTGGCGGTTGACGGATGCGGTGAGCGGCTTGGCAGGCGAATGGACGGAATGGTCGTCGGAGTCGGTCTACGCCCCCGCGTCGATGCCGTCCGGGCGCTACGGACTCGAACTCGAAATCCGCAACCACGAAGGCGCGGAGGGCTGCGAGACGGCCGGCTTCTCCAACGACGGCGCGACGTTCTGCCTGCCGGAGGCGCACCTTTATCTGGTTCCCCCGGATACGGAAGGACATGTTGCCAGGGAGCCGTACAACACGGAGGCGACCGCGGCGACCAACCTGGTGGAAGCGGCGCACTATTTCGGCGACGGCACGCTCGTGATGGTGCTCCCCGGCGAACATCCGGTGACCGATAACGTCGCGACGGCCCGCCGGATCACGATCCGCGGGGAGAATCCGTCGACGACGAGGCTGTATCGTTCCGGCGCGGACTTCTCCCTGCTCACCCTGTACAGTGACGGGGGCCGTGTGGAAGGGGTCACGGTCTCGGGTGGCAAGGTGCCGGACAACGGCGCCGGCGCGAACGTCTACCTTGACGGCGGAACGATCTCGAACTGCGTGATTTCCGCCTCGACGGGGCCGGCTGTGACGAGTGTCGGCGGCAAGATCTATGACACGCTCTTCACGAACAACTGCTCGCGCAGCTATACGGCAACGCATCTGAACCAGTCCGGCGCGGAGGCGGTGACGGAGCGGTGCCGCTTCGTCGGGGGCCGGAGCGCGGGCTATTACTCCGGCGGCAATATCCTTGTCAGCGGCGGGCGGCTCGCGCGCTGCGAAATCCTCCATAATTACATGGCGGTCAATCCGTCCGCGGCGGACACCGGCGGCACGCCGGTCTCGGGCGTCGGCCTCTCCGGCGGCGCCGTGCTCGAGAACTGCCTGGTCGCGCACAATCGCTGCGTGAGCCGCGGGGCGGTGAGCCTATCCGGTGCGGCGGTGGTATTGCACTGCACGATTGTAAGCAACCTCTGCTCCGGTGTTGCCAATCAGGGCGGGGCCGGTTTCTCGATCGTCGGAAGCGTTGGCGCCGGGCTCAAGGCCGGCATCACGAACTGCATCGCATGGGGAAACGTGAACCTTGCGAACCGCGCGTACGACAACTACTATTTCAACAGCACCCTCGACATGGCGGTTGCATATACGCTTGGCGACAATCTGCCCTCTTCTGCGACCGGTTGCTTCTTCGCCGATCCACGCTTCAAGGATGCCTCGTCCGGGGATTACAGACTGGCCAACACTTCGCCTTGCGTGAACGCCGGCATCGAGTATGATGGCATCCGAGAGTCCGTCGATCTCGCGGGCCGGCAACGGGTTCTCGGCGGCGCCCAGGATCTCGGTTGCTACGAAAGCAACGCCGGCGGTGCAACGCTGATCTTCATCCGGTGATCAACATCGGGCCGCATCCCGGCGTGTTGCGGAATGACGCTTGTACGTTTGGAGAGCAACAATGAGATATTCGAGAGCAACCGCCTTCCTATGCGCGACATTGGCGGCGACAGTAACGTCGGCGGCGCTGCCCGTGCCGCTGGCGACAAACGCGGTGCAGACGGTGGAGGCCGCCACGCTGGCCGCGCTGAACGGCGGCGAGGCGTCCTGCGGTTTCCACGTGCGGTTCGACAAACTGCCGTCGCCCGGTTCGCCGACCTCGTTCTTCGGGCTCCAGGCGGACAAGGACGGCTACCTGACGCTGACCATTCCGGCCGCGCCCGACGATCTGATCGGCGACATGGACATCCGCTCCAAGAAGCCGGTGGCAAGGAAAGCCTGGCACCACGTCGCCTTCAACTTTTCGCGCCAGCAGCGCCGTTTCGCCTTCTATCTGGACGGCGAGCTCCAGTTCGAGAACAATACCCAGTGGCTGCCGAAGACCGGTTTCGGCGCTGTTGCGGCCGCTGGTTTTGCCGGCGAGGTGAAGGGCTTCAGGATGTATGACATCGCGCTGACTTCGGATTACCTGCGCCCTGCCGACAGGCTTGAAGCCGACGTGGCGGCTGCGAAGGCGGATGCCGACGCGGCCCGGAAGTCCCCGGTCGGCAATCTCCGCGGCTGGGCGGAGTCGCTCGCCGCACGCGCCGACACGCTGCTCGCAACCGGCGAAAAGACAACCGAGCGCGAGGTGTTCGAGGTCAAGCGCGACGCCCGACACGCGGCGCGCATCGCCGCCGCGCTGGCGGCGAGCAAGACCTACAAGCCCGGCGGCCCGGCCGTCGCCTTCACGGTCGACCCGCTTTCCCAGGAGATGTTCCTGCCCTATCACTATCCCGAGGACGGCGAACTCTCCGGCCTGATGCGCATCGCGGCGGCGAAAGGCGAGTACGAGACGGGATCGCTGCTCGTCTGGGCCTTCAGTCCCCTCGCCCGCCTGACGGTACGTGTTTCGGAATTGAAATGCGGCGACAAGACGCTTCCCGCCGGAGCGGTCGACGTCAAGCTCGTCAAACGCGTCTACCAGACGGGCGGGGCGTGGATGACCTACCACCGCGATCCGCGACTCCGCATCCTCACGCCGAACCTGCTGGTCAATGACGACGCGATGTTTAAGGTCGACGAATTCCGCTGCCGCAACTACCTGCGGCTCTCGTACCCGGAGGGGACGGTTTACGCCGACATCTCGGATCCCGACTCGGTCGTGCAGGTCTATGACCGCGGCGTGCCGCTCTTCGACGCGGAGACGCTCCAGCCGGTCGATGTCCCCGAGGCCGGACGCAACCAGCAGTATGTCTTCGTCTTCCATGCGCCGAAAGACGCCACTCCCGGGATCTACAAGGGCCGCATCGATCTTGTCGTCAACGGCGCGCCGCAGCCCTCGGGCGTCACTGTCGCCTTACGCATCCTCCCCATTGAACTGCCCGACCAGCCCTCCTCGTACGACAACCTCGACCAGGTCTTCTTCTCCAATATCAACGGCTTCAAACAGCCGCATGCCATCTCCTACGCGGATCGTCTCGCCTCGGCGCGCGCGACGCTGGCGAACGTCCGCGCCCACAACGGCAACCACATGAACGGTATCTGGAGTTCGCCTTCCATGGCCAAAGAGGCGCTGGCCGCCGGCTTCATACCGGACTATCTCTTTGAGGCCTGCACGCGCTGGTACCGGATTCCGGACTGGCGCGGCTACTACAAGGGCACGCCCTCCAGGGATCTCACCCTGGCGGATAAGGAGGAAGGCATGCGCCGCGTCAAACGCGCCTTCAAGCGCCAGGCCGAGTTCCTGAAGTCCATCGCGCCGGACGGCACGCCGATGGCGATTTTCATTTCCGAGTCCGGTTCCTATTACCGCCTGTCCGACGTGCAGCGCGAACAGGCCCATGTCGCGCATGAACTCGGCTACAAAGTCTTCGCCCACGGCGGTAACGCCAACCGCGAATTCGCGCTCGACGTCCAGGATATGAACTCCGACGCGGGCAACCCCAGCCGCGAGCGCGCCGAGAACTGGCATGCCGTCGGCGGCGCCGTCATCAGCTACTGCTTCCCCTTCCCTTCCTCCGAGAATCCGCAGATGTTCCGCCGCTGGAACGGCTTCGAGCGCTACAAGAAGTTCCGCTACGACGGCAACATGCTCCACGGTTTCGTCACGCGGATGTACGACGAGTTCCGCGACGATCCGGGAGGCGACGGCAACTACCGCAATTTCTGCGTAGCCTATCCGCGACGCAATGGCCATATCTACACGCTCGCCTGGGAAGGCTGGCGCGAAGCCTACGACGACCTCCGGTATGCGACGAAGCTGAAGCAGTTGTGCATTCCGCTACGAAATTCGCCGGATCTCGCCCTGCGTGCCGAGGCCCGGCGCCAGCTAGCCTGGCTGGATCGGCAAGACGGTTCCTTCACCGACCTAAACGCCCTCCGGCGAGGCTTGACCGACCGCATCCTCACCATCCAGACGCGCATCGCCGCCAGCAAGGAGGCCAAGTAATGAAGCCCTTCACCCGTTCATTGAACTCGTGCGTTGCGACGGTGTTTGTCGCGCTGGCCGCGGCCAATGCTTCCGCCGAGAAGAACGTGCTCGACGTCTGGCAGGGAACGATTCAGGGGGCTCCGGAAGCCCTGCTTTCGTCGCAGCCGGGCATCTGGAGTTTCGGGTTCCGGCCCTACGGTGCGTCGGCGGCCGAGCTGTGGAGCGATCCGATCATGGCGCGCAACGCGCTCGCGGGCGCGGAAGCGGGCGGCAAGTCGCCGACGGCGGTCGCCGCGACGTGCGATGCCGACGGTTTCACGGTGCTCGTGCTGTGCGTCGAGGCCTCGTTGCAAAGCGCGATCGCCAAAACGAACACGCTCCCCGACTCGTACTGCGAACTCTACGTCGCGCCGGATGATATCGACAACCGCGATATGATTCCGTACTACCAGTTCGGGCTGAACGCCCTCAACGATGGGGAATTCGACCACTACCCCTGGATTGTCGAAGACCGCCGCATGCGCACGCCGACACCCTACATGGACTTCAAGACGCGGCTGCTGCCCAACGGCTACCTCCACGTGCTCCACTTCTCGTGGGAGGCGTTCTGGGACAAACTGCCGATGAAGGACAGCGCGGACAACTTCTGGCGCATGTCGCTCATCCGCTGGTCCGACGGCGGAGTGAGCTGGGGCGGCGTGGTGCACGAAGCGAGCCGCTTCGGCTATATCCGCTTCCCGCAGTTCACGCCGGAACAACGCGCGGAAATCCACTTCCGCCTGCTCCAGCGCGGCTGGACGCGCTTCCGTAAGCTGTATGCGCAACCGACCTACAACACCACACGCTCCTGGGCGGCGCCGTGGCCGCGCGAGGACAAGTTCATCGTCGACGCGCTGAAGGGACTGCCCGAGACGTTCATCCACTACACGCAGGATCCGGTCTTCTCGCCGAAGCTGAAGCAGCTTGTCGACGAGCGCCTCGCGCTCGCCTCCGGCATTGCCGCGTTCAAGGAGATGCCGGCGGACGAGCAGGAAGCCTTCTACCGCCGGGCATCCGACATGCTCTTCAACTTCCGCTACGACGTCGAAAAGGCCTACACC
>CAZYRQ010000088.1:0-7291 GCA_964649455.1 uncultured Lentisphaerales bacterium | reverse complement strand
GCTTGAGCGTGTTCCACTGGCCGATGTCCTGGTTGAAGCGGCTGTCGCGGAACATTTCGCTCATCGTCACGACATTCGAGACGTTCCAGACGCCGATGGGTTGGTTGAAGGCGCTCCCGCGGAACATGTCGCGCATGCCTTTGTGAAGGCTCGTGTTCTTGACGCCGGTGACGTTCCAATTTTTGATGCCGTCGCTGCCGCCGTTGTTAAACGCGCTGGCGCCGGAGAACAGGGCGCGCATGGAGTCGACACGGCTGACATCCCAGCCGCCGAGATCCTGATTGAAGGCCGTGGCCCCGTTGAACATGTACTCCATGGAGGTGACATTGCCGCTGGCCTCGTCGAACCAGTCGGCCTGCGCAAAGCGGGTGATGCCGGTGCAGCCGTTGAACATCGAGTCGGCGGAGGTGATGCCGGTGACACCGTCGGTGAGCCGGCTGGTGATGTCGCGGAGCAACCTCGGCGTGCAGCCCGTTCCGGCAAAGGTGATCCGCGTGGCCGCGCCGGTGACGCTGATGGCCCGCGTGCCCGCCCCTCCGTAGTTGTTGGCCAGCAGGACATCGCTGCCGACATAGGGCCCTGCCCAGGTCGCGCCGCCGTCCCAGGAGACCCCCAGATTGGCGGCACCGTAGACGCGGAAACCGAAGGTGGGCTCCGCCGACGTCGTTTCGGCAACGAAGTCAAAGGATCCGCCGTTGGCGACTGAGACGCCTAAAAAGAGCAGGCACGATCCGGCAAACGCGAGCCTTGCCATCCCGTTCATCAGCTTGTTGCGCTTCATGTTATTGCTCCATGCTCGTGGTCGGCGTAATGGGTCAGTTCCAGGGGTGTGTGAGCGTGGCGCAGCGACGCGTGGTACCACGCTCGGTCTCGGTGTACCCGGGCCTAAAGGCCCTCGCAGACTTCCGGCTGAAGCCGGAGCTCCGACGGGGAAGGCCTGCGCCGGTGAACCGTCGCGTCGGAGTACCGCCTTTAGGCGGAAGTCTTTCAGGGGCTTCAGCCCCGCTATCAACTGGCCTGGTCATCTTATCCCCGTCTTCCGTCTCCCGTCTCCCGTCTCCCGTCCCCCGTCTCCCGTCTCCCGTCCCCCGTCTCCCGACTCCCGACGGTAAGCGTTCTCCCTGGTTCCGAACCCTGAAGTCCCCGTCGGAAAAGCTCAGGATCCCTGGGCCAGCAGTCCGTTGAGCGTCGCGTGGACCTGGAGTCCCGTGCGTTTCATGGCAGCCAGCAGTCCGCGGACGCGCGGCGGCGGGCACCGCAGCGCGGGCGCGTAGCAGCCCAGGGCGCCCAGCAGCCTGCCTCCGGGATCGAGCGCCGGTACCGCGAGGTTCAAGACATGGCCGTCATGCGACAGGCAGCTCGCGATGCCGGCGGCGCGGATGGCATCGAGCGCGCGGTGAAGCGCGTCCGGGGACTCGATGCCATCGAAGGCGTCGCCCGGCAGCCCCCAGCGGCCGGCCAGGGCCTGCCGCGTTTCCGGCGGACTCCAGGCGGCCAGGACACGCGAGGTCGCGAGGCTGAAGAAGTGGCGGTGGGTGCCCATGGGGTTGACCACGCGGACGGGCTGGCTGCTCTCGCGGTGGTAGATGATGAGCCGCTCGACGTCCGCCAGAACGCAGAAGACCACGCTCTCGCCGGTCTTCGCGACCAGCGCGTCGAGCAGCGGCGTCAGCAGCAGGGCCCATTCGCCGGAGTGGTTGCGCAGTCCCATGCGTCGGCACTTGGGGCCCTCGCGGTAGCGTCCGCCGCCGGGCGCCTCCGCGTAGCCCGCGGCGATCATGCTGCGCAGGAGGTTGTGGAGCGTGTTGGGCCGCAGTTTCGTGCGGCGCGCCAGTTCCGAAAGCGAAAGCCCCTCCCTGCCGCCGCCACCGGCGGCGGTTAATTCGTCCAGGACGCCGAGCGCCCGCATGACCGACTGGACGAGGGGAGTGGGCATGGCTTTTACATTATGTTTGAGAACGCGTGTAGGGGCAAGCCAAAACGCAGGCGTCGAAGTCGCACGGCCGCCGCTTCTCGATCGGCGGGTGCTGGCGGAGTCCGTCGGCCAGCGCCTCCGCCGTGATGGTGGCCGGGGCCGGAACCGTCAGGTTCCAGCCGGTGTAGGCGGTGCCTTCCGCGGCGATCAGCGAGAAGCGCTTGGCCCAGTCGCAGCGCGCGGGGTCGATCAGGCGGAAGGCGTCGGCGACGCCTTCGGCTTCGATGCGCGCCTCGCCCCCAAAGGCGGCGGTCATGCAGCGCGCGACGCAGCGGTCGCAGGCGCCGCACTGCGTCGGCTGCCAGTCCGCGAGCGGCGCGTCGGCGGGCAGTTCGCGGTCGATGATCAGCGCGGCATAGCGCAGGTTGGTGCCATGCTCTGGGTGGATCGGGAAGCCGCCCTTGCCGAGGCGCGCGAGGCCCGCGGCCCAGGCGGCGAAGCGGTTGCTGAAGGCGTCCGGCTGCGGCCCGCGCGGGCTGGCGACAACCGAGGCGCTGCCGGCGAGGTCGAACGACCACTCCGCGCGGACGCCGTAGCGCTCGCAGAGGGCGATCGCCCGGCGCAGTGTCATGGACAGCAGATTGACCGATTCATACTGGGCGAAGACGAGCGGGCCGACGGCCTCCGCGTCGTGGCGCGCCGTGTGCTCGACGCTGGCCCGTGGCAGCGGCAGGGCGAAGACCACCACGCTGCGGGCGCCGGGCAGGTAGTCCGCAGGCGTCTTCAGGTGGCGCGGCCGCGAGGTCACCTCGGGCTCCCTCGTCGAGAAGCCAGGCGCCTTGTCCGTGTAGTCGAAGATCGTCTGGCCGTCGAGGTGCGGGCGCATCTGCGCGACGATTTGATCCAGCCGCGCGACCGGCGCGACGCCGACGGCGGCGGCTCCCTGCTCCGCCAGCAGGTTGCGCAGGGCCGTCTCGAAATCGATCCCGGCGGGCGTCTGCCCCTCCGCCGGGAGCTGCACCCGCTTCGGCGACGGCACGAGCGCCGCCTCCGTCAGCAGGGTTTCGGTGACCAGCACGCGCCCTTCCGGCAGCCCGTCCAGGAGCTTCTGGATGGCCTCCTCCTTCACGCCGCTGCGGGAGACGGCGGTGTAGCCCGCGCGCTCCAGCTCGCGGACGGCGTCGTAGGCCGCCTGCTGCATGAGGTAGTGGCAGGCGCCCGCGAGCCGGTCGCGAAACAGGGCGGCAGGCACGCTGAGGCCGAACGTGACGGCGGCGCGGGTGTCGGGCATGTGCGGACTGGTGTCGATGCCGGCCGCCGCCAGCTCCGCGCGCGACCAGACGACGGCGAAGTCGGCACCCTGGCGCGCGGCCTGGCTGACGACTCGGTCCTGCAGACCGCGGTGGACGGGGCCTTCGGCCGCCGCCACGACATCGCGCCGGCGGCGCGGGGCGTCGGTGTACTTGGCGTCGAAATAGCGGCGCTCCCTGGGCACGCAATGGCGCAGGCAGCTTCCCATCTCGCCGCCGCGCGTGCCGTGCGCCTTGACGGCGTCGAGGATGACCTGCTCGTTGACATGCTCGGGAATCGGCAGGTCGAGATCGAGGTCGAAGTGCTCGCCCCAGGCGCAGCGCCAGAGGTTCTTGCGGGCGTAGCGGTAGGTCTTGTCGCAAATGTGAATCTCGTTGAAGCCGTCGAGCTCCTTGGCCAGGGCGCCGGAGAGACAGTGCTTGCGGCACAGCATGCAGTTGTCGCAGACGCTGCCCGGCTCGATCAGGGGCGTCGGTTCGAGCGGCGCGTCGGTGACGATGCTGACGTAGCGCTGGCGGGCGCCGTACTCCGGCGTGAGGGCCAGGCCGTTGTAGCCGAACTCGGCCAGGCCGGTCGCCACGGCGGAGTGCAGGTGGGAGAGGTCCGGGGCGAACTGCTCGGTCATCTCCTTGTAGCCCTTGTAGCGCCAGATGTTGGAGGAGACGATCGGCACGGCGCGCCAGCCGCGCGCCTGGAGGAAGAGGCCCATGCGGTAGGACATCTCGTCGAGCCGCGAGTTCATGATGTACTGGATGTAGTAGGGGCCGATGACCTGCGGGTGCTCGCGCCCGCCGAGCTCGATGGCGGCGTCGGGGTGGTGGATCGCCATGACGATCACGCTGCGCGATTCCGGCATGAGCCCCTGCGGACTCATGCGGGCGGGCGCGTTGGCGTAGCGCGCGCGGTCGGCGAAGCCAACGAGATCGGCATTCAGTTCGCGCAGGGCGAAGTCGCGGATTTCCTGCGTCAGGGCGGTATCGACGGGTGCCGTCACGGCCATGTTAAACCCTTTCATTGGTGATGAACGTCGTTCATTATACCGAATGGCGTCGGCGGGGTAAAGGGTTCGTTTCATTTGACGAGGTTTGACGAGGTTCTTGCAACCTTCTTGCAAAACCCCTTGCTTGCAGGCGTGGCACGGGCATCTTGCCCGTGTTCCATGGGCGGGACGCCCATGCCACGAGGGATGTTGCAAGGGGCAAGGGGCCTGACGATTTGCCAAGCGAGGGACAGGCAGGCTATTGTATGCTGTGCGCGCACCCCTGCTGGTTTGGGGCGGCCACCGCGCGCCGCGGGCGAAGGAGCGAACATGACCTCGAACATGACCATGCGTGAACGCTGGCTCAACGTGTTGCAGTTCGGCCAGGCCGACCGGATTCCGCTGACGCCGGGCGGGGGACGGCGCTCGACCCTGGCGGCCTGGCATGCCCAGGGGCTGCCCGAGACGGTCAAGGACTACGTGGAGCATGCCTATCGTCTTGCGGGCGGAACGCTGCCCTGGCCGCCGGCGTCCGGGGGCGCTTTCCCCGTGAACGCGCGGATGATCCCGGTTTTCGAGGAGTGCATTCTGGAAGAGCGCGAGAACTCCCGCGTGGTGCGGGACTGGAAGGGCAATGTCTGCGAGATCGGCAAGGAGTTCACGCCCGAGTACCTCCGCAACGCCATCGATTTCGTGACGCGCCGCTGGATCCAGTGTCCCGTCGAGAACCGGGCCGATTGGGAGTCGATGAAGCGGCGCTACGACGCGGACGCCCCGTCGCGCCTGCCGGCGAACGCCGCCGAACGGGGGCGGGCGCTGGCCAACCGCGGGCATTTCGTGACCGTGAGTTTCCCGGGACCCTTCTGGCAGTTGCGGGAGTGGCTGGGCTTCGAGAAGCTTTGCATGCTCTTCTGCGACGAGCCGGCATGGGTCGAGGAGATGATCCGCTTCTGGGAGGAGTACCTCGCGCGCCTGATGGAGCGGATCTTCGCCTGCTTCGCGCCCGACATGGTGCATCTTTCGGAGGACATGGCCTACAAGCAGTTCTCGATGATCTCGCCCGCCATGGTGCGACGCTTCCTGTTGCCGACCTGGCGCCGCTGGGGCGAGCAAATCCGCGCGGCGGGGGTGCCGCTCTACGGCATGGATTCGGACGGCTACATCGGCGAACTGATTCCGCTCTGGATCGAGGCCGGCATCAATCTCTGCGATCCGATCGAGGTGGCTGCGGGCAACGATCTGCCGGCCTTCCGGCGCCGGTTCGGCCGATCCATGGCCTACCGGGGCGGAGTCGACAAACGCGCCATGGCCCGGGGTGGCCGCTGCATCGAAGACGAGATCGAGCGGCTCCGCCCGGTCATCGACGATGGCGGCTATGTTCCGTCATGTGATCACGGCGTTCCGGCCGACGTCTCCTGGCCCGATTACGTCCGCTATGTCGGCCTGCTGGCCCGTGTCACCGGCTGGATGCCATGACATCCCGCCCCTGTCCGCAGCTTCGCGGTTCCGCAGCTCCCGCTCCGCTGTTCCGCGCGTTCACGCTTATCGCCGCCGGTATCGTCGGCTCCCTCCATGGGGGATTCTGTGTGTCATGGGTGTGATTCATGTCATGCCGAACTGACGTTGTTGAATCGCACCCGGGGGCTTCGGCCTCACCCACGGTAGCCGTCGACGAAGCCCTGCAGCGCGTCCTGCTGCGCCAGGATCGAACGCACCAGGCCGAACTGGGTGCGGCAGCGGTCGAGGTTGTGCTCCGGGCGGTGGATCTTGAAGTAGACGTCGCCCTGCAGGTAGTCGGTCAGGAAGCGCACGCCGCACTCGAGCGTCATCAGCATCCCGCTGAAGGCCATGTGGGCGCGCTCGGCGGCGTTGAGGAAGCCGCTGCCGGCCTCCAGGAAGCCGCCGGCCAGGGCCTCGAAGATCTCGCGGCGGCAGGTGGCCTGCCGGTAGTCGGTGCTGTCCTCGGCGATGTTGAGCGTCGCGGAGCGGACCATGTCGCCGAAGTCGTAGAGCGAGCAGCCGGGCATCAGCGTGTCGAGGTCGATGACGCAGATCCCCTCGCCGGTGGCGTCGTCCAGGAGGACGTTGTTGATCTTGGTGTCGTTGTGCGTCGCGCGCTCGGGAATCTCGCCGGCCTGCATCAGCTGGATCAGGCGGCCGGCCCCGGCCTCCTGCGAGAGGGCGAAGTCGATCTCCGCGCGCACCCCGGCGGCGCGCCCCCTGGCGTCGTCGCGGATCGCGGCGTGGAGCGCGGCGTAGCGCCTGGGCGTGTGGTGGAAGTCGGTGATGGTCTCATTCAGGCGCTGGCCGGGCATGTCGGCGAGCAGCGCCTGGAAGCGGGCGAAGGCGCGGGCCGCCTCGAAGGCCTTGCGGGGGCTGTCGACGAGGTCGCAGGTCGAGCACTTCTCGATGAAGTAGTAGCAGCGCCAGGCCTGGCCCTCGTCGTCGAGGTGCAGCACGCCGCCGGCGCGGGCCGGGAGGAGCCGCAGGGCCCGGCGCGAGGCGTCGCGCGCCCCGGCGGCCTTGAGGCTCGCCTGCGCGTGCGCGGTGACGCGCTGCACATTCTCCATCAGCCCGGCGGGATCGCGGAAGATTTTGGTGTTGAGCCGCTGGAGCGTGTAGTGGAGCGGCGTGCCCGCCTGGTCGAAGGCCAGCTGGAAGGTGTCGTTGATGTGGCCGGTGCCGAAGGGGATGCCGCCGACGAAGTCGCCCGGGATGTCGAATCCGGAACTGGCCTTGCGCAGGTCGACCGAAGGGTTCTGTTTCATGAAGAAGCTTGCTCCGCAGGATGCACCCATGCGCGGTGTGCGCCAGACGGATTCTGGCGCGGCCGCACCCGAAACGCGCGCAAGCATACGCGCCGACGCCCCGCAAGTCAATCCGCCGTTCATGCGCCGTTCATGCGCCGTTCATGCGGCCGGGCAGGTGGCCGGGCAGGTGGGGTGCGATCCACAATAGTGGACGCGCACCCAGAATTCAGGAGCCAGAATACAGAATTCAGAAAGAATTTCGCCACCTTTCGCTGACAAATGCGCGTAATGGGTCAGTCTCCGGGGTGTGAGGATTAGCGCATGGCGTGTGGGCGA
>CAZYRQ010000087.1:0-7441 GCA_964649455.1 uncultured Lentisphaerales bacterium | reverse complement strand
TCGGGCGGCAGCAGGGCGAAGGCCGCCGCATGGGAGAGGATCGTGCGCTGTTGCGCGTCCCTGAGGGCGAGGGTGATTTCGTAGTGGCCCATCTGCGGCTGCTTCAGGGAGATGACCCGTTCCGCGGAGGCCCCCGCCGCCAGTTCCAGCGTCTGGCCATCCTGCTGCACCCGGTTGCCGTCGATGTCGGTCACCTGCCATTCGATCCGGTACGTCCCGGCCTCGCGCGCCGTGACCGTCGCCCCCAGTTCCGGCACCTCGTCGCCGTGGAACACATTGCCCGGCTGACGCGGGGTCAGGCGCAGCGTGGTCGGGGCGCGTTCGAGGGTGACGCCGAAGATGTGCGCGGCGCTGCGGTCGTCCGTGGGGATGCGCCGGGCGTCCCACTGCGCGGAGATCTTGCCGCGGCGGCCGAGGAACTCGAAGTCGAGGTAGGGGCCGATCTTCAGTTCGGCCGCCGGATCCTGGCCCGTCTCCGCCAGCAGCGCGAGCATCTCGCCCAGGGGCAGCGCCACCTCCGCCAGGTAGAGCGGCCAGGCCTGTGGAACGCCGTTGGTGGCGACGTTGACCTCGCCGACTCGGCGGATGTTCGGCGGCAGCGTGTCCGATCCGCGCGGCAGGATCAGTTCGCCGTCGGCGAAGGCCAGCGCGCGCCCGACGATCGACTGCCCGGCGAAGCGCGTCAGACGCACCGTGAGGTAGGGGTCGCGCGCGGGGTCGGGGTCGACGGCCAGGAGCACCCAGGCGCGCCAGTAGTCGGCCTGCGGCACGGTCAGCATCTGCGATTCGGGCATGTTGTCGAAGGCCGACCGGGACAGGTACTCGTGGCATTCGAGTGCCCAGGAGCCCTTCATCTGGCGAACCTTCGCGATGTCGCCCGCGTGGGCGCCGTCGGCGACGATCATCGGGATGCCCCCGACCTGCTGGAAGCCGGACTTCAGCGGGAGGGTGGCCATCTGCAGCGCGCCCGGCTGCGCGACGGCGGCGAAATTAAGCGGCAAAAAGCGCGGGTCATGGGGCGGGGGCGGCGTGGCGAGGGCGCGTGCCTCGCCGGCCGGCGGCAGGATGAAGCGCAGCGTGGACAGCGAGTTGCTGGCGTCGAGACGCCCCGCGTAGCGGTCGTCGAGGTAGCAGAGGGTGCCGTCCGGCGTGGCGCGCGCCTCGAACTTGACGAAGACCTCCGTCGCGCCCGGCCGTGCGCGCCAGTCGGCGAGGCGTTCGAGCTGCTGCTTGTCGGTGTAGCGCCGCGCGCGGGGACGGATGTGGTAGTCGATGCGCAGCGTGTCGAAGCGCAAGATCGAGTTTGTCAGTTTCAGGTCGACGACCTTGTCCGGCGCCGCCGGATCGGGCGCCTTGACGGTCTCGTCGCCCACGCTGACACGGATGGTCTGCTGTCGCCCCCCGGCGAAGTCCAGTTCGATGCGGGCGGGGCCGGTCTCGCCGAGGCGGAACTCGGCGCCGAGCGACGCCCCGCCGGGGGTCCGCTGGAACTCGAACGTTTCGGCTCGGCCCCGGGCGCCGATGAGCGCCAGGCACACCAGGCATCGGATCATTCCATGCGTTTGCTTCATGGTTCCTCGCTTTTCGGATCATCACCCATAGTGGAGAAGCACGACGGACTGCGGCGGCAGGGAGAGCGTGTCGGAGCATAGGGCGCCAGCCGCTTCCAGCAGTCGACCGCGGTCGAGAATGCTGAGGGCGGGTCTGGTTGCGTTCCCCGCCACCTTCAGGGTGACCTGCACGCCCAGCGCCTGGCGGTTGACAATCAGCACGGCGCCGCGTCCGGCGTCGTCCCGGGCGGCGCAGGCATAGATGCCCGCCTGCTCGTCGCTCGAGCACGCGACGCTGGTGCCGAGCGCATAGAGCGCATTGAACGCTTTGAAGGCATAGTAGGTCTTCGTCACTTTCTGACTCGGGAAGTAGTAGAGACCGCAGTAGGCGCGCGTCGGGAGCGCGTCGTAGTACATCGCCTTGTCGATAGGGGATTTCTGCATCAGGCAGAACGCGGCGCCGACAAAGGTTGCGCCGGGCATCTCCTTCATCGTGTCCCAGCGGTCGGGATCCGACCCGTCGACCAGGTTCCACTCGTTGAAGATGTTCTCCGTGCGGTCGAGTCCGCAGGCCTTCAGCCGGGCGTCGACGAACTCCGCGTGCAGGATGATCTCGTGGGGGTCGGTGGTGTACAGGTGCCAGGAGAAGAAATCCAGCGGCGCGGCGGTCGCCGGCGTGGTGACGTACTTCAGGAACTCGAGGAAATAGGGCACGAAGCTCTTGTAGAAGTCGCTCAGGCCCTCGCGGTTGACCGCATAGAATCCGCAGCCGGCATAGCCACCGACCTTGATCGTCGGGAACGTCCGCTTCAAATGGTTGGCGGCGACACGGTAGAGTTCGAAATACTGCTCCCTGGTTCCCGTCCACATCGGCGGATTCTCGGGCTCGTTCCAGATCTCCCAATACTCGATGCCGTAATGGAAACCGTCGGCCCATCCCTCGTTGTAGTGGCGCACGATCCCCGCGCAGATCCGGGCCCACCGCTGGAAGTCCTTCGGCGGGTGGATGCGGTGCGCCTTGATGCGGTACTGGTTCTCGATCGTCACGCCCAGGCGGTAGAAGACCTTCATCCCGGAGGCGGCCACGCCCTTCAGGTAGGCGTCGGTGAAGGCGAAGTCATATGCTGCGGGATCCTCGGGGTCGGCGTCGAAGTCGGGAAAGAGGTTCGGCACGTCCACGAAATAGGTGCCGCCGAACGCGCCCGCCGTATCGTGCAGGCGGACATACGGAATGCCGGCCGACTTGAGCTCGGGCAGTTCATGCCCATAGGTCACCGGACTGTTGTTGATGCCGTGCAGGGGCTTGATGGCGCCCCGCGCGGTCGAGAAGTCAACCTTGATCGGCTGCATCGGCGATTCCTTTCACACGGCCCCTCTCGAGCGGGTGCCGCTAGAGGTGGGGGTCACTGTAGAGCATTTCGTTCCGCCAGACAAGCGCGTTCGGTCACCGCAGGTCGCAGGGGAATTGAGCTTGTTCTGGGAGGGTCGCCCTGCTATGATGCGATCAATTCCAATCGGAAAGACAGGAAGCAACAGGGAGCATCTTCGCACATGGCGAATATCAAGAGTGCAGAAAAGCGCGCACGCCAGGCAGTCAAGCGCCGCACGGCCAACCGCGCGGTCGTGAGCACGATCGGCACCGTGCGCCGCAAGGCGATGGAGACCGTGGTCAAGGGCGCTGATGCCGCGGCCGTCGCCAAGGTCGTGGCCGAGTACGCCTCGACCCTCGACAAGGCGGCGAAGCGCGGCATCATCAAGCGCAACACCGCCGACCGCCGCAAGGCGCGCCTGGCCCAGCGCGTGGCCGCAGTCGCCAAGTAGGTCCCGCTCCGCGGCACAGGCGATCCACCCCGTTAAGCCGTCCGCCGGGCGAACCCTGGCCGACGGCTTGAGGTGTTTATAGGGGACGCACATGGCGGGAAGACTCGAAGTCCGTGATCTGGGCGCGGCCGTCGACTATGCCGCCGCGACCGCCATCCAGGCGCAGTGCCATGCCGACCGGCGCGCGGGCAGGATCGGCGACACGCTGCTGCTGCTCGAACATGCGCCGGTCTTCACGCTCGGCCGCTCGGCGCAGCCGGACCATGTGCGGTGGAGCGAGGCCGAGCTCCGGACGGCCGGCATCGCGCGGGTCGCCACCACGCGCGGCGGAGACGTCACCTATCATGGCCCCGGGCAGCTGGTCGGCTACCCGATCCTCCATCTCGGCCAGCGCGGCATGGGCGTGCTGGACTACGTGACCGCCATCGAGGAGACGCTCATCCGCTCCCTGGCCGATGTCGGCCTTCCCGGCGCCGGGCGCGATGCCCGCAACCGCGGCGTCTGGGTGGGGAACGACAAGATCGGCGCCATCGGCATCCGGGTCGCGCACCAGGTCACGGAGCACGGCTTCGCCCTCAACGTCAACACGCGCCTCGAACACTACGCCGGCATCGTCCCCTGCGGCCTGACCGACGCGGGCGTTACCTCGCTGGCGCGCTGTCTGGGACGCCCGGTCGACATGGAAGTGATCAAGCGCCTGGTGGTCGACGCGTTTGCCGCAGTCTTTGGCTATGACGAAGTCCAAATCCGTGCAGGCTAACACCTCTCATTGCCCGCCGGTGGCGCGATGGGTCGAATTCGGGGCGCTCTACATCCTGATGCCGGTGCTCCTGGCCCTGGCGCTGCCGCCCCGCGGAATACTCCCCGTGCTGTGGATCGCCGGCCTGACGGCCTGGGTGCTGATGCGGCGGGCGGATCCCCGGGAAAGGCCGCCGGAACGTCCCTTTCATTCGCAACGGCGCGAGCTGGGATTCATCCTGCTGCGGTTCGCGGCCGTCGCCCTGCTGCTGACGACCGCCTTGTGGTTTCACCGTCCGGCGTGGCTCTTCCGCTTTCCACGTCAAGCGCCCGGCTTCTGGCTGCTGGTGATGTGCATGTATCCGCTCGTCTCGGTCTTTCCGCAGGGGCTGCTCTACCGGAAGCTGTTCGAGCGGCGCTACGCCGGGCTCTTCTCCTCGCCGCGAGCCTCCTGGCTGATCGGCTCGCTCGTCTTCGGCTTCGCCCATCTGCCGTTCGGCAACCTGTGGGCGGTCGGTTTCCCGTTCCTCGGCGGGCTCATCTTCCTGCGCACCTACCGCCGCACCGGCTCGCTCGTGCTCTCCTGCATCGAGCACGGGCTCTACGGCGACTTGCTCTTCACCGTGGGGTGGGGCGTCTACCTTTTCCACGGCGGCACCCAGGCGCTGCTGGCGCACTGAACGGAACGGCGCGCCGGGGGCGGTCGCGGATTGCCGCCCTGCCGCCGTGGGAGACCTCCGTTCGGGGGCGGGGGCTAAACCTTGAACGAGAGCGCGAGGGCCGCCTGCGGCTCGATCACTCTGTTGATTGAATCCCCGCGCAGGCTAATCGGGAAGACAGGACAGCAAGGGGTGGTTCAACGCTCCGGCTGTGCGGCGGGCGGTAGCCCGTGCGCACCGATTTGCCGATCATGGCGTGTTCCCGGATGGGCGCATGGTGGCGGAAGAGGCCACGCTGTCGCGTCCCTTCCATGCAAACCATAGTGTTCCCGCGACACCAAACGCGAAAGCTGACTTGAGGTTGAGTTCTGGTGATATTCGCCAGAGCAAAGCCCCGCCGAAGGCCGCGAAGGCCACCAGGATGTCACGGATCATGTAGTACAGGCCGAACATGGCGGCTTTGCGCCCCTCCGGGGCCAAGTCCATGATCATAGCCTTGCGGGTTGGCTCGCCAAATTCCTTCAGTCCGCGGAGTACGAATGCCGCTGTGAGCGGTGCAAGGGATTCCGAATGAAGCAGAGCCAAAGGGAAGAGGGAAAAGAACCCGAAGGTGATGAGGACAAAAGGTTTCTTGCCGAAATGATCCGCCATGTAGGCCACGGGCAGGTAGATCAGGATGGCGGTGATATGCTCGATGGCGGATAGCCAGCCGAAGGTAAGCTCGGAGACCGGCTGCGTGATGTGTCTCGTAGCCCAGATAACTACGAAGGCGTCGGGTATCCGTTCGCAGAACCGCACCAGGATATCCGACCAGAGAAGATTCCTTAATCCCTGCGGCATCTCGCGCCAAAGGCGGAGCGGATTGGGCTCCGGCGTCCGGGTCTCCTTTGCATCATCGGTAATCAATCGCTGCTGCAAGATGGCCGCCACCATGGCAAGCAGTAGTGCGGCAACGAATGCATAACGCACTCCGTGCTCGACACCCCATGCCGCGATGCATGCGCCGCCTGCAACCGGGCCGAGCATCTTGGGAAATCGGCGCACGAGGGCGAGTATCGAGACACCCATGGTGCGGCGGTTCTTGGGCACAACCTTGGCGAGCAGACCCATCGTGGCTGGCAGAGAAATCGCCGACCAGGAGATGAACAGGGCCGCCCCGACCAGAACCGCCCACCAGGTGTGAATCATAATCACGGTCATGTAGCCGAGCATGGAAAGTACGTTGAAGAGAAGGAGGGCGCGCTTCGTTCCCAGTCGGTCACTCAAGTATCCTCCGGGGAACGAATAAAGAGCCGACAGGAGATCGTCCATGCCTGCCAACAGTCCGATAGCCAGAATAGCCGTGGACGCCTGCGCCAGGTCTTGCAGGTACAGCGGCAAAAACCGCTCTGCCATGTGCTCGCCCATTCCGACGAGAACAACCATGCCCAGCAAGCCGAGCATGCTGCGTCTATGGCTGTTCGGCGGTAAAGCGCTGGGTGCTTCTGCAGTCATATTCTATGGCGAAACGTGTTGTTGAGCGTATTTCGGGGCCCGAAAAATACCGCTCGCATGCCTCGAAAATAGGTTTTGCAGGATGATCTGTCAAGCGGCGCAGCCGCCCCCTTCTTCATTGGCTGGCAGCAAAAGGCGTGTGTGATCTGGCCGATCTGGCCGATTTAGGTCCGCTCACCGATCTGGCCGATCTGGCGGATCTGGCGGATCTGGCGGATCTGGCGGATTACGCGTTGTCGGCTTGTTCGGCGGACGTTGATCGGGCATAATGGAGCCCACGCCGAGGACAACCAGGAGCGATCATGGACGAGACCACGCGGGAAACGAAGCGCAGGAAGCATGGGTGCGGGCTGGGATGCCTGGCGGCCTTTCTGGCCTGCTGCCTGGGCATCGCCATGCTCGTGGCGCTCGGGATCTTCCTGGTGGCCTCGGTCGGCGACCGGGATCTGCCGGGCCTGCTGCACCTGCGCCCGTCGGCCTCCCCGGAGGGGGGCGTGGATGCCTGCCCGCGGATGCGCGAGGTCTGGTCGATGGGCGACAGCGAAAGCGGCGTCAAGGTCGCCCGCATCCTGATCCGCGGCGCGATCATGCCGGGCGACTCCCCCTGGAGCGGGGAGGGCGATGGTTCCGCCGCCACGGCGCTGCGGGCCATCCGGCGCGCCACGCAGGACGCAGACGTGCAGGCGATCCTGCTGGAGATCGACAGCCCCGGCGGCGGCATCACGATCAGCGACCAGATCTACCATGCGCTCAACGGTTTCCGCGAGGCCGTCGAGGGACGCGTCATCGTCGCGCTGATGGGCGATGTCTGCGCGTCGGGCGGCTATTACGTGGCGCTGGCCGCCGACCGGATCGTCGCGCATCCCACCACGCTGACGGGCTCCATCGGTGTGCTGGTTTCGAGCGTCAACGTGCGCGAGTTGGCCGAGCGCATTGGAATCCGGGATGTGACGATCAAGTCGGGCGACAACAAGGATATGCTCAATCCGTTCCGCGACTTGACGCCCGGGCAGACGGCGATGCTGCAGCAGGTGGTCGATGCGCTGCACGGGCGCTTCGTCGGGTTAGTGGCGAAACACCGCAAGCTCGACGAGGAGCAGGTCCGCGCGTGGGCCGACGGACGCGTCTTCCTGGCGGAGACGGCCCGGCAGGCGGGGCTGATCGACAAGATCGGCTACC
>CAZYRQ010000086.1:0-7483 GCA_964649455.1 uncultured Lentisphaerales bacterium | reverse complement strand
AGGCCTATGCGAATGTCGCCTATGCGGGCTTCGCGGGCACCGGCTACTATCCGGCCGCTGGACGCACCTGGAAGAGCGCGCTGGCGTACGCCTTCTGATTTCATGATTTCTGGAGGGTCGGGCTCCGTCCCGACCGTATGAAGGGAGGTTTGGCATGCACCTCATGATGTTGTTCAGCCTCACGCCTCTTGCCGCGCTCGGCGGTGCCTGGGGATCGGCATACGTCATCTTCCAGCGCGGCGGAGTCGTCATGTGGCCGCTGCTGGCCTGCTCGCTGCTGGCGCTGACGGTCGCGGTCGAGCGCGCCATCGTCCTGGCGCGCTTCAAGGCGCGCCGCCGCGCGGACGCCGCGACGGTCGAGGCCATGCTGGCCCGGCTGCAGCAGGACCGCCCGGAAGAGGCGATCACCCTGGGCCGCGCCGCCGGCGCCGGGCCGGTGGCCGCGCTGCTGGCGGAGGGGTTGCGGCTGCGGGAGTACGGTTTGACCGAGAGCCTGCAGGCGGCGGCAAGCCGACTGCTCGACACCCTGCGCCGCGGCTTCTCGGTGCTGGACACGGTCATCACGCTGGGGCCGCTGCTGGGCATCCTGGGCACGGTGACGGGCATCATCCGCTCCTTCCACCTGCTGAGCGCCTCGGGCGTCCGCGATCCCGCTGCGGTCACGGGCGGCATCGCCGAGGCCCTCCTGACGACCGCCGCTGGGCTGATCGTGGCCATCGGCGCGCTGATCCCCTTCAACCTGTTCGTCTCGACGTTGCGCCGCCACGCGCGCGACCTTGAGCAGGCCATCCACCAGTGCGAGATGGCCTACCGGCAGGGCGCGGCGCGCCGCGCACCATCCGCGGCGGCGGAGCCTGGCGCCCATGAGGCTTGAGACGGGATACGAGAACCGGGGTGCGCGGCTGGAGATGATTCCGCTGATGGATGTCATCTTCCTGCTGCTGGTCTTCTTCATCTACGCCATGTTCACCATGTCCACCCACCACGGCATCCAGGTGGATCTGCCCCGCGCCGGGGGAGAAGCCGTCAGGGACGCGCCGCTGATCATCACCCTGACGCGGACGGGGCTGCTCCAGCTCGATGGCCGGGAACTTGACCGCGAGACGCTGCTGCTGGAGGCCGTCGACCGCCACCGCGCCGAGAACCGCCCGGTGCTTATCAGCGCCGACCGCGCGGCGCCCCTTGGTGCCGGCATCGAGCTGCTGGCGCAGTTGCAGACGGCCGGCGTGGCAGGCGTCACGGTCCAGGTCTCCCCGGAGGGGCCGCCGCGATGATTGGCGCGCTGGCACACCGCGGCGACCTGCCGACAGGTCTGGCGCTGGCGGTGGCGCTCCATCTCGCGGGGCTGCGGCTGCTGGGCGGGATTTCGGCCGGTACGCCGCCGTCCCTCGTGGCACCGCAGGCGGCGCGCGTGGCGGTCCGTCTGAAGGCTGGCCCGCCGACGACGGTGGCGCCGCCGCGCCCGTCCGCGCCCGTCGTCATGCCGCGGCCACGTCCACCGGCGGCGCTGCCGACACCGCGCGAGCCCGGATGGTCACGCGTCGTGGCGCCGCCGCTGCCGGCCGCGCCCGCGCACGTGGCGCCGGTTCCGGTGGCGCAGCCGTCGGCCTTGTCATTCGCGGCCGCGAAGCTCGCCACCGTGCCGTCCGTGGAGGCGGCGTCGCCCGCGGCACAACTGCCGGAAGCCCGGATCGACACCGAGGCGCTCGATGGCGATGTCGATGTGGCGCCGCGGCCGCGCCAGACGATCCGTCCCGTCTATCCGCTCGAGGCGCGGCAGCGCGGCGAGTCGGGCCGCGTCGTGGCCGTGGTGCATGTCACGGACACGGGCCGCGTCGCGCGGGTCGAGATCGCCGAGGGCAGCGGGCACGCGGCCCTCGACCGCGCCGCCCGCGCCGCGCTGCTGGCCGCGCGCTTCGACCCGGCGCGCCGCGGCGCGGCCGCCGTCCCCGCGCGCGTGCGCCTGACGATCATCTTCGAGCTGAAGGGCTGAGGAGTCTACAGCGCCGTCATCTCGCGCAGTTCCCTGGCGCGGGTGTCGATCTCGGCGCGGGTCAGCGCCTCCAGGCGCGTCGTGCTCATATCCTCGACGCCGAAGGCCGCCACCGCGCTGGCGTGCAGGAGCGCCTGCCGCAGGTTCGGCAGGTCGACGGTGCCGTGCTCGGCCAGGTATCCCATGAAGGCGCCGGCATAGGTGTCGCCGGCGCCGGTCGGGTCGCAGACCTCCTGGACGGGGTAGGCGGGGATGATCGCGAGGCCCTCACGCGAGAAGAGCAGGGCGCCGTGCTCGCCCTTCTTGATCAGCACGTACTCCACGCCCATGTCGAAGAGCGCGGCCGCGCACTGGCGCAGGCCGAACTGGCCCGTGAGCTGGCGCGCCTCGCTGTCGTTGAGCGTGACCAGATGGCTGCGTCCGATCACCTTGACCAGGGTGGAACGCGCGCAGTTGATCCAGAGATCCATGCTGTCGACCGCCACGAAGCGGGCGCCGCTGGCCTGGTCGAGCAGGCGGAGCTGCAGATCGGGATTGATGTTGCCCAGCAGCACGAAGGGCGCGTCGCGGTAGCTCCCGGGCAGTTGCGGCGCGAAGGTCTCGAGCACGCCGAGGTCGGTGCGGATCGTGCGGCGGTTCACCATGTCCGCCTCGTAGACGCCCTCCCAGTGGAAGGTCGGCCCCTGCTCGAACTGGATGCCGGCCACGTCCATGCCGAGCTTCAGGTAGCGTTCCATGAAGGCGTCGGGAAAGTCGCTGCCCACCACGCCCACCGAGCCGACCCGCGTGAAGAACGAGGCGGCGGCCCCGGCATAGGTGACCGAGCCGCCGAGCTGGTTCTCGAAGCGCCCCTTGCGGGTGGTGATCGTGTCGATGCCCACCGTGCCGACAACCCACAGGCGAATTCCGGTTTCCATGATATGCGTCTCCCTAGTGTGAACGTGTTGACTCGATATGGTGCACCAGCGCCTCCAGGGCCAGCTCGTAGCCCAGGGCGCCCAGGCCGCTGATCACGCCCAGGCAGACGGGCGCGGTCAGGCTCTCGTGGCGGAAGGACTCGCGGCGGTAGATGTTCGACAAATGCACCTCGACGCACGGCAGGCCGGTGGCGGCGATGGCGTCGCGGATCGCGACGCTCGTGTGCGTGTAGGCCGCCGGATTGACGATCAGGCCGTCGGCAGCGCCCATCGCGCCGCCGATCGCGTGGACCAGCTCGCCCTCGACATCGCTCTGGTAGCAGTCGAGCGCGACGTCCAGCGCGGCCGCGCGCGCGGCCAGCCGCGCCTCGATGGCGGCCAGGGTCTCCGCCCCGTAGATGCCCGGCTCGCGTTTGCCGAGCAGGGCCAGGTTCGGCCCGTTGAACACGCGGATCCTCATGTGTCGCCCTCCTCCTCGTTCGTCTCGTCGTCGACCGCCCCGGGCTGGTCGAGCTCGTAGCGCAGGCAGCACTTCAGGCGACCGCAGCAGCCGTTGATGGCCGTCGGGTTCAGCGAGATATTCTGCGCCTTGGCCATGCGCACGTTGACCGGCTGGAAGGCGCGCAGCCAAGTGGCGCAGCAGACCGGCAGCCCGCACGAGCCGATGCCGCCCAGGACGGCCGCCTCGTCGCGGATGCCGACCTGGCGCGCCTCGACGGCGGCCTGGTAGCGGCGGTTCAGGGCCGCCGCCGCGCGCCGCGCATCGAAGCGCTGCTTGGCGCGGTAGGTCAATACCAGCCGCGAGCGGTCGTGGTTGAAGCGCGCCGACACCGCTAGCGCGCCCTGCGGCGCACCGGCCACTTCCGTGTCGAACCGGCGGATCGCCTCCTCCGCGAGCGCGAGGTTCTGCTGTTCACGGGCCAGATCCTCCGCCGTGGCCACCCGGAGCACCCGGGCGGGCGGCGGTTGGCCGCCGGCGCCGGCAGCGGCCTCGTTCCGCACGATCCGGACACGGCAGAGCTCAGGCCCGCTCCGCGTCTGGACGACACAGGCCATGCCCACCTGCACCGCCACGCCCTCCGGCACGGCGGCGGCGAAACAGCGGCTCCCGGGCTGCGAGCAGGTGACGAAGCGGGGCATGGTTCAGGCGGCTCCTCCCGCCAGCCGGTCCATCCAGTAGGCCAGCAGGGATCGCTCCGTGAGGCTGCGCTCCATCTGCCGCGCGAGTGTTTCAAGGCCTTCGATGTTCGCCAGGGCCTGCGCCAGGGTCAGCCGCTGCGCGCGCGCCTGGAGCAACGCGAGGTGAGACTGGTAATGGATCGTCGCGGTCGGCGCGCCGGCGCGCAGGGCCAGCAGGTCGCGGTACCAGCGTTGGAGCGACACCAGCAGCAGGGCGCGCAGCTCGCGGTAGCGCGCGATCACGCGCGCCTCGATCACCGCCTTGTCCGTGTCGGCCTTGCCCTCCCGCGGCCCCTCGTCCGGCCCCTCGTCCGGCTCCGGCGCCTCCGGGCCGGGCGCGTCGCCGTCGCCGCTCTCCGCGGTGTCGGTGTCGTCGTTCCGCTCGGCGGCGAGCTCCTCGCGCACCAGTTCGGCGGCGCGCTCCTTCATGGCCAGCAGTATCTGGTGGATCCGGTCGCCGGCGGCCATCGCGGCCACGGGGCCGGCGATTCCCTCCGCCGCCAGGATCGCGAGCAGCCCGCTGCGCCAGGGTTCGTCCAGTTCGGACGGGGGTGCGTCGAGGTCGAGGCGCTGGCAGCGCGAGCGGATCGTGGGTAGCAGCGCCTGCGGCGCGTCGCTCAGCAGGAGGATCAGTGTCTCCGGCGGCGGCTCCTCCAGCATCTTCAGAAAAGCATTGGCGGCCTGAGTCGTCAGGCGGTCGGCACCGGCCAGCACACCAACCTTCCAGCCGCCGGCAAAGGATGTGTTGCTGAGCCATGGCAGGAAGTAGGGTGGGTCAACCTTGGAGCCCGCCGTCTCGCGCATCTGCTCGATCGAGATGGCGCGCGATTTCTTGATCGGATAGACCCAGAGGTTGTCGCACCAGGTGCGGGCCGCGACCTGCCGGCAGCGGTCGCAGGTGCCGCAGGGCGCCTGCTCCGGGTCGAGGCAGGCCAGCCGCTGCATGAGGTCGACGGCCAGTTCGCCGGCCACGCCGCGCGGCGCGCCGACCAGCAGGTAGGCATGCGCCAGGCGCCGGGCGGCGATCGCCTGGCGGAACAGTTCCCTGGCTTCATCGGTCCGCATGGTTCACTTCGCTCCCGGGGCACCGGGGAAACGGGCCGTCACGGCCTGCCAGATGTCGTCCGCGACCGCGTCCTCCGTCCGTCCGGTGGGAATCACGAGAAACCGTTCCGGTTCGGCAGCCGCGAGCGTGAGGAAACCCTCGCGCAGCCGGGCGTGGAAGTCGCGCGGCTCGCGCTCGAAACGGTCGGCGGCGGCCGCCGGGCCGTGGCGTTCGGCGAGCCGGCGGCGGCTGGTGGCCTCGTCCAGATCGAGCAGCAGGGTCAGTTCGGGGGCCAGGCCGCCGGTGGCGAAGGCGTTCGCCGCCTGCAGGTCGGCGAGGGCGAAGCCGCGGCCGAATCCCTGGTAGGCGAAGGTCGAGTCGGCGAACCGATCCGCGAGCACCCAGGCCCCGCGCGCCAGGGCGGGGCGGATCACCGTCTGCACCAACTGGGCGCGGCTGGCGCAGAAGAGCAGGGCTTCGGCGCGCGGCACTGGCGACTCCCCGGCGGCGTCGTGCTGCAGCAGGCCGCGGATCGCCTCGCCGAGGGACGTGCCGCCCGGCTCGCGCGTGACGACCACGTCGTGCGCCGCCGCGCGCAGCCGGCTGGCCAGCCGGCGGATATGCGTCGACTTGCCGCTGCCCTCGGGGCCCTCGAAGGTGATGAAGTGGCCTGTCATCCGCGCTTGCACTGTTGCCCTCCGGGCGTGTCGCGCACGTCCCATCCGAGCGCGCCGATGGCCGCGCGCAGCCGGTCCGACTCGGCCCAGTCGCGGGCCAGGCGCGCGGCGGCGCGCGCCTGCAGCAGGCGTTGGATTTCCGCGGGCAGGGTGTCCGCCGGATCCGGGCGTCCGAAGGCGAGCAGGCCGAGCACGGTATCCCAGCGCGCGAGCTGAGCGGCCACGGCGGCCGCGCCGGGCGGCGGCAGGCGGCCGGCGTCGAGGGTCGCGTTGCCCTCGCGCACGAGGCCGAAGAGCGCCGCCAGCGCCTCGGGCAGGTTGAGGTCGTCGCCCAGCGCCGCGTCGAAGGCCGCCTGGGCGGTTCCGGCCCAGTCGGGTGCGGGGCCGGCGGCGGGGCCGGCGGCGGCAACGGCCGCGAGGCGGTCGGAGAAATCGTCGAGCCGCGCCAGCGCGGCCCGCGCCGCCGCGAGGGCGTCGAAGGTGAAGTTGAGCGTCTGGCGGTAGTGGCCGTTGACGAGCACGTAGCGGATTTCGCGCCCGCTCCAGCCCTGCGCCAGCAGGTCGCGGAGCGTATAGAAGTTGCCGAGCGACTTGGACATCTTCTCGCCGTTGATCCGCAGGTGGGCGCAGTGCAGCCACGTCTTGACGAAGGGCTGGCCGGTCGCCCCCTCGGACTGCGCGGTCTCATTGGCGTGGTGCGGGAAGAGGTTGTCGATGCCGCCGGTGTGGAGGTCGAAGGTCTCGCCCAGATACTTCATTGACATGGCGGAGCACTCGAGGTGCCAGCCGGGGCGGCCGCGCCCCCAGGGCGAATCCCAGACCACGTCGCCATCGGCGGCGTCCCAGGCCTTCCAGAGGGCGAAGTCGCCGATGCGTTCCTTCTCGTACTCGTCCTGCGCGACGCGCGCGCCGGCGCGCAGGCCCGAGAGGTCGATGTGCGCCGGGCGCCCGTAGCCGGGGAAGGCGGCCACGTTGAAGTAGACCGAGCCGTCGCCGGAGGCGTAGGCGAAGCCGCGCTCGAAGAGCCGCTCGATGAGCGCGATCATCTCGGGGATGTGGTCGGTCGCGGCGGGATAGTGTTCGGCCGGTTCGATGTTCAGCCGGCGGATGTCGTCGAAGAAGGCGGCGACGAAGGGGCGCGTGTAGTCGCGCAGGGCGGCGCCGGCGGCCTGTGCGCCGCGGATCGTCTTGTCGTCCACGTCGGTCAGGTTCATGACCTGCACGACCGGGTGGCCGGCGTAGCGCAGCGTGCGGCGCAGGAGATCCTCGAAGACGTAGGCGCGGAAGTTGCCGATGTGGGCGAAGTTGTAGACCGTCGGGCCGCAGGTGTAGAGGCGGACGGCGTCCGGCCGCAGCGGTTCGAAGCGTTCCCGCTGGCGGGTCAGGGAGTTGAAGAAGTTGAGGTTCACGGCGGAGGCGACTCTTTCCGTTGGATTCCGCGCCAATCCTACCAAAGGCCGCCCGCAGGGGAAAGGGCGGAAAGCCGGATTGTGAGGATCGTGAAGAAAGTCGGGCGGAAGGACGGGGGGGACGCTGAATATGGAAGGAGAGATTCGCGACGAAGAGCACGAAAGGCACGAAGGAAAAGGGGCCCAAAAAATTGGCCCAAAAAAATTAGTTTGGGGGGGTTGACGGGGCATGGGGGGACGTGGTAATCTACGCGGCCTTGTCA
>CAZYRQ010000085.1:0-7490 GCA_964649455.1 uncultured Lentisphaerales bacterium | reverse complement strand
GGTTCGAATCCAAGTCCCACCACCATCTTCCAGAAGCCTCGAAAATCCAACGGTTTTCGGGGCTTTTCCTTTGGAATTTGGCTGTTTTTGCGTGTTCTGCCTGTCCTTGTGGCGTTCCCTTCCGTGCTTTTGTCAAACCCTCCCTTCCTGTTCAAAACGGGTCGTGAAAGGGTAGCAAAAGGGAAGCAGTCGGGATTACGGGCTGTCAACGTCCGCCGCGAAACTCATTTATGGTTGGCAGGGGCGTGCGCGCCTCCCCCCACCCCTTCCCCCCGCGCACCGCTTTTTCTCGTAGGCGGTTCGCGCTTGCACATGGTCGCCGCATGCTGGCTGTCGTGCCGCGCGGGCGAGTATGCCTTCGGCTACGGCGAAAAACGCTATCATCGCGAAATTCATCCGCCAGCGGATCGACCTCGCGCGCGCCGAGGGCCTGAAACTGGCTTCGTGACGACTCCCGCGGCGCGGTGTGATCAGAAAGTCCGCACGGAGCGGACGTTGCGTTCGCTGACCCATCAGTCGAGATACTGCCGCACGATGTCGCGCGCGCGTAGCATCTCGTCTCGCGTCTTGTAGTATTCGAGGATGAAATAAGGCACGGCGCAATACGTCTTGAGCGCGCCGATGTAGGCCGCGTAGTCCAGTTTTCCGGAGCCAGCCGGACCGTAGCCGGCGACGGTGCCGTCGGGATTGAAGTGTGAATCCTTGCCGTGGGCGAGCACGATGTCGTCCGCGAGCATGCGCACGCAGCGGACGAGCGGGGTGCGGTCGGGTGCGATGTTGGCGGCGTCGAGGCAGACGCGCAAGGCCGGCGAGGCCACCCGGTCCTTGAGGCGGAGGAACCCCTCGGCGCTGCCGAGACTGCCGTTGCGGGTCAGCTCGACCGCGACATCGACGCCGACCTGCTCCCCTGCGGCGCACATCTGGCGCAGCGCCTCGCACAGCCCGTTGACCACGGCGGCGTCATCGGTGCCGGCGGTCTCGGGGTAGCCCGACGGGTGCCAGACGAGGATGGGACGGGGGGTGTCGCCGCACAGCCCTTGGAACGCCGCAGTCCGCTTCACCAGGCGAACCGCCCGGTCGGCGTCGGCCTGCACCAGACCGCTGGCATTGACCAGATCAATGTGGAGGGTCATGGCCGCCAGCGCCAGCGGACCGGGCTGCAGCGCTTCCCGGATCGCGTCGTCCGACGGATCGGCGACGTCGTCCTGACGGTTGGAGCCATAGAAAAGCTGGATCGCGTCAAAGCCCAAATCACGCATCTCGGCCGGAGGGGTCCCAGGCATCAGTCCCAACTTCATACACTACTCCCGATTATACCAGTACGATTGCCAGGAAGCATACTGCATGGCGGCATCGCGCGCAACCCATGGTGAATTCACCCAAAGAGACAGGGGGATACTCAGGGGGACGGGGGTAGCCCCGGATTCCCCCCTCTATCGCATGGTGTCCAGTTGTCATGTCTGCAACTGCCGCTCGCTTCTTATGCGCCCGCCGCCCACTCCCTGTGGGCGATGCCTAGCCCAGCATGACCTGGCCGCCGGTCACCGGTAGGGCCTGGCCCGTTTCGTAGGGCTGATCCATCAGGTAGAAGAGCGCATGCATGACGTCGGCCGTCGTGCAGCCCCGGCCCATCGGCACCTTGCTCTCGTAGAAGCGGCGAACGTCCGCGACGGTTTTTGCTCCGGGCACCTTCCCCGAGCGCAGGTACTGCACGAAGAGCCCGCGCTCGGGATCGGACCAGAGCGGGCCGTCGAGGAAGTTGCCCGGACAGATGGCGTTGACCTTGATCCCCGACTCGACCAACTCCAGCGCGAAGCTCTGGGTCAGACCGATCCCGCCGAACTTGCTGCCGGCATAGGCGCCGTTGCGGTTCGATCCGACGAGTCCCGACTTGCTGTTGATCTGGATGATATCGAAGAGGTTGCCGGGCGCGCCGCGGTGCTGCTGCGCCATGATGGGGGCCACGGCCTGCACGGCGGCGAAATAGCCGGTGTAGTTGACCTGCGTCACGCGCTCGAAATCGGCCAGCGGTTGATCCATCACGCTTCCGGCCCGCACAATGCCGGCATTGGAGACGAGCAGGTCGATCCCGCCCCAGTGGCGCACGATCTGCGACACGGCCGCCCGCAGGGTCTCCGGGCGGGTGACATCGGCCACGACACCCAGCGCCGTGTCGTCGCCATGCTCGCGGTTGAGCCGCCCGGCGGCCGCTTGTACGCCCTCGGCGTTGATGTCGGCCAGCACGACCTGTGCGCCGGCGGTGAGCAGACCGGTGGCGATTTCGAGTCCGAATCCCTGGGCCGCCCCTGTCACGACGGCAATCCTGCCTGCGGCGCGGCCGGCACGCGCGGGCCATCGGATCTGCACCGGGCCGATGCCTTCCAGCTCGAATCCGGCAGCCTCGGCGGGCAGGCTGGCGCAGCGGGCACGCCAAGCCTCAAGCGCCGGGCCGCTGGTGGGCGCCGCGTCCGGCGTCGTGGACGGTTGGCCGCCGCCGGCCACGGTCAGCAGGGGCATGAGGGAACCGCGCGCCAGGAGACCGCGGACGAGAGGGAGGCGTTGTTCAGGCATGGGCTACTCCAGTATGGCGTCGAGAAGCGCTTCGACATCCCCGGCACCAACGTCGCGGGGATTGGCGCGGGTCGAACCCGATTGCAGGGTCTCGGCGATGATGGCCCCTCGGTCTGCCAGGCACGCGCCCCGGAAGGGCGAGACCAGATGGAAGGTGGCCAGCGCCTCGTCAACCCAGCGTGCGAAGTCGCCGCCGGCGGCGTGGTTGATCGCCGGCAGCAGGGCGGCGGTGGCGCCGGCATTGAACCGCAGCACGGCAGGCAGGCAGCAGGCGCAGGCGAGGCCGTGGGCCGCGCTCAGGCGCGCGCCCAGCGGATGGGCCAGGCCATGGACGACGCCCAGACGCGCATGGGAGAGGGCCAGGCCGGCGAGGTAGCTGCCCGCGAGCAGGTCGGCTGCGGCCGCGGTGTCGCCGGCATAGAGGGCTGGCAGACTGCGGAGGATGGCCGAGAAGGCGCGCGCGGAGATGTCGCGCGTGAACGGCGTGGCGTGGCGGCTGACCCACGATTCGTAGGCCTGTGTCAGTGCGTCCATGCCGGCTGCGGCCAGCGTCGGCTTCGGACAGGTGTGCAGCAGCGTGGCGTCGAGCAGCACCACCCGCGGCATGAACGAGGGGTGGCGGATCGACTGCTTGAGATGGCGAGAGGCATCGGTCAGCACGGCGACCACCGTGGCCTCGGAGCCAGTGCCGGCCGTGGTCGGCGCCGCGAGGAAGGGCAGCGCGGCGGGCGGAATCGACCGTCCCTGCTGGTAGGCCGCCACCGGTTCCGGCGCGTGCAGCAGTCCTGCGGCGGCCTTGGCCAGATCCAGCACGCTGCCGCCGCCGATGCCGGCCACCCAGTCGGGGCGCTGCTCGCGCAGGTAGGCCCGCAGGGCTTCGACCTCGTCCAGCGTAGGCTCGCCGCCTTGGTGCCGATAGGCGGCGATGCTGGCCACCGCGGGGAACGCGCCGAGCACGGCGTCGCGGCACGCGCCTTCGAAGGCGCGCCCGTGGACGATGACGCCGCGGCGTCCTAAGCAGTCCGTTTCCTCCGCCAACTGGCGCAGGACGCCGGGGCCCGTCACAGTCCGGCCGGGCAGCAGGAGCGGCGAGGGCAGCATCAGGCGCCTGCGGTGACCGGGTAGCGGACGATGAAGGCGAGCAGTTCGAGCGGCTCGCTGCCCTGGTTGGCGATGCTGTGCGAGGCGCCGCGTCCGGCCAGGACGGCATCGCCGGGGGCGACGACGGTCTCGTTGCTGCCGTCGGTCAGACGCCCGTGGCCGCGAGTGATGACGTAGACCTCGTCCTCGCCCTCGTGTGCGTGGCTGCCGATTGAGGCGCCGGCCGGGAGGGTGAGCCGCGCGCAGAGACGCACGGGGGCGCCGAAGGCCTCGGGGGCGAACAAGGACTGCACCGAGACGGTGCCCGTGCCGCCGCGCATGTTCGGCCGAAGTTCGGCCGCCTGGTCGCAGAATTTTCGAATCATGACGCTCTCCCTGGAATGCGTTTCAGTCTAGCAAAGCACTTACCTGCGGACAATCCGTCATGTACCGAATATCGTTTCCGGAATATCGTTTCCCGCTTCCTACGCCTGTGGGCTGCCTGTCTTAATCCACCCGCTTACGCTTCGCCCGGCGCTACCGGGCATTCCGACCTGCAGTCGCCTCGGTGCGTTCCGGTAGCTTACTGACCATGCGGATGAGTGCGGCGAGATGCTGGTCGGGCGTCTGTCCCCGAAGGCGCGGGAGCCGACCGTCCGCCAGCCCCACGGGCTGGCCGTCGCGCCGGATCAGGTAGATCCGTTCTTCGCGCGTCTCCACGCGCGACAGGCCGCGACGCGCGGCGAGGATGCGCAGCTCGGCCATCCGGAAGAGGCGCACGGCCTCCGGTGGCAGCTTGCCGAAACGATCCGTGATGGACTCGCGCAGGGCGCGGATTTCGGCGACGCTGACCGCCTCGGCCAGCTCGCGATGCGTGCGGAGGCGCTGGTTGTCGTCCTCCACGTAGCGGTAGGGCAGGCAGGCCGAGCGCTCAGGCGTGGCCTGCCCGGGCGAGAGCTCCAGGAAGTCGAGCGCCAGCTCGACATCGATCAGCGGCGGCGGGTTCTTCCCCTGCATCCGTGCCACGGTGCGGCGCAGGAGCTGGCAGTAGAGGCTGAAGCCCACGGCGGAGATGTGGCCGCTCTGCTCGGCGCCGAGCAGGTTGCCGGCGCCGCGGATCTCCAGGTCGCGGAGCGCCAGGTGCAGGCCGCCGCCGAGCCCGCCATGGCGCTGCAGGGCGCCGATGCGCTGGCGCGCCTCCTCGTCCGTGACGCCCTGCGGCGGCAGCAGCAGGTAGGCGAAGCCGCGCTTCGAGGAGCGCCCGACGCGTCCCCGCAGTTGGTAGAGATCGGCCAGGCCGAAGCGGTCGGCGCGGTGGATGATGATCGTGTTGGCCCGGGGAATGTCGAGGCCGCTCTCGACGATCGTCGTGCAGAGCAGCAGGTCGAATTCGCCCTGCGAGAACCGGTGCATGGTCTCCGACAGCGCCTGGGCGGGCATCTGTCCGTGCGCAACCGCGATCCGGACGGTCGGCAGGAGGCGCTGGAGCCGCGCGTGCATCAGCTCGATGGTCATCACGCGGTTGTGGAGGAAGAAGACCTGCCCCTCGCGGGCGAGTTCGTTCTGGACGGCCGTGCGGATGAGGGCGTCGTCGTCGCGCGCGACGCGCGTCTCGATGGCCAGCCGCTCCTGCGGTGGCGTCTGCAGCAGGCTCATGTCGCGCGCGCCGGTCATGCTCATATAGAGCGTGCGGGGGATGGGCGTCGCGCTGAGGGTCAGAACATCGACCATGGCGCGCACCTGCTTGAGCTGCTCCTTGTGCGCGACGCCGAAACGCTGCTCCTCGTCGATGACCACCAGGCCGAGATCCCGGAACCGCACGCGCGGCTGGAGCAGGGCATGCGTGCCGATCAGGATGTCCACGCGGCCCGCAGCGAGATCGGCCAGGACCGCCTCGCGGCGCGACGCGGACCGGAAGCGGCTCAGCACCTCGATGCGCACGGGAAAGGCCGCCATGCGTTCGCGGAAGGTCTCGTCGTGCTGGTCCGCCAGCACGGTCGTCGGGCAGAGCACTGCGGCCTGGCGGCCGTTCATGACCACGGCGAAGGCCGCGCGCATGGCGACCTCCGTCTTGCCATAGCCCGCATCGCCGCAGATCAGGCGGTCCATGGGGCGCGGCGCGGCGAGGTCGGCCTTGACCGCCTCGATGCAGCGCGCCTGGTCGGGCGTCTCGACAAAGGGGAAGGCCGCCTCGAAGGCGTGCATCCAGGGGGGCGACAGATCGTAGGCGATGCCGGGGCGCGCCGCGCGCCGCGCCTGCACATCGAGCAGGGAGGCGGCGAAGTCGACGATCGCGCGCTCGGCCTTGATCTTGTCCTGCTGCCAGCGCCGACCGCCGAGCCGGTGCAGCGGCACCTCGCGCCCGCCGATGCCGATGTAGCGGCTCAGCAGATGGGCGTGGCTCGTCGGCACGTGCAGGCGCGCGCCGTCGGCGTAGCGCAGGGTCATCACCTCGACGCGCCGTCCGTCGCGCTCGATCTCCCCCGTGCCCTCGAAGCGGCCGATGCCGTGGTCGATGTGGACGACGAGCTCCCCGGGGCGGATCTCGTCGGTGCGCTCCACGCGCTCGCCCCGGCTGGCGATGGCGGGCGGCACGAAGGCGCGGGCGGAACGCTTGCGCAGGGCGTAGATGTCGGGCTGGCCGAGCAGCACCAGCTTCAGGCCGGGCCACTCGCAGCCGCCGGAGAGCACGCCGTGGCGCAGGAGGATTGCCGTGTCGGGGGGCAGTTCGCGCGCCAGCCACTCGAGGCCGCCCGCCGTGTCGAGGTAGATGACCACGCGCTCGCCGGCGCGCGCGCGCGCCTCGAGACCGGCCAGCAGCTTCTGCCGCGCGGCCGTGCGCAGGTCGGGTTGGTCGGGATCGTCCGTCAGCCCGGCGAGGCCTGGCGGCACGCCGACGCGGAGGGGCAGGGTGGGGAGGTGGGCGGGGGGCGGATCGCCGCAGAAGAGCTCGCGGGCAGGCGCGCGGCGCGCGACGGCCGCGCGCAGGGCGTCCCAGGCCGCCGGCGAGGGTTCCGCCGCGCCGGGTGCCGTGGTATTGGCGGCGATCCGGTCGTGGTCGAGCCAGAGGAAGATGGCGCCTTCCGGCAGCCGCACGACCGGCGCGGCGGCCGGCAGCCGCGCCGGGTCGCAAGGCGGAATCCAGGCGGTCTCCAGGGCGGCGGTCGAGCGTTGCGAGGCCGGATCGAAGGTGCGCAGGCTCTCGACCGTGTCGCCGAAGAAATCAACGCGGACGGGCAGCGGCGCGTCGGGCGGCCAGACGTCGAGCAGGCCGCCGCGCACCGCCATCTGGCCTTTGGCGACGACCTCGGGCTCGCGGGCGTACCCGGCCGTCGACAGCGCGGCGACCAGCGCCTCGAAGCCGTGCTCCGAGGAACCGGTGCGCAGGTGGCGCCCGGCCTGCTCGACCGCTTGCGGTTCGGGCAGCGGGGCTAGCAGTGCGGTGGCGGTCGTGGCCAGCAGGGTGGCGGCCGCCGGCGCGGACACGGCCTCGCGGAGCCGGCGCGCCACGGCCAGGCGGGCGCCGTCGAACTCGATGTCCCCAACGCTCTCCGCCTCGGGCGGCGGCAACAGCAGGGGCGGCGCCGTGTGGCCGGGCGCCAGCGTCAGCAGATCGGTATGGAAGGCTTCGAGATCATGGGGGCCGCAGGTCACGACGACCACCCAGGCGGCGGGATGGAGCCGGTGCAGCGCGTGCGCCGCCAGCGCGGCGGCGGCCCCCTCCAGCGCGGGGGCCGCGGCGGCGGCCGCCGTTCCGGGCCAGGCCTCGCGGAGAGCCCCCGCGACCGCATCCACCAGTTGAATGTTGCTAGGCATCGTGCATGTGAGGGGCGGTCACC
>CAZYRQ010000084.1:0-7528 GCA_964649455.1 uncultured Lentisphaerales bacterium | reverse complement strand
GGTATTCGTAGATCGGCCAGAGATCTTCCAGATAGGAATCCGGCCGGGCGGCATTTTTCGAGGCTTTACGCACAAACACTTCGTAGCGATCAGTCGACAGCAGATTGTCCGCCTCGATGTTGATTTCGCCATTGGGCCCGGTTTGCCAGGTGGATTGCAGTGTGCCTGTTCTTGCGCCGCGCAATTCCACTGAGGCGTCCGGCACGCCGGTGTCCGTGCCGCGCATGACGGCCCGGCCCTGGATCCGCGCCTTGGGAATATCCGGCTTGGTCGTGGATCCGGAAAGTCCCGGGCCAGGCTCCTGGCCTGGCCCGACTTCTGCTTTCCCGCTTGCGTTAACGACCAGGATCCACAGCGCCATCAGCCTGCCTTCCTTCTGGCCTCCATTATCAGTGTACGAGAAATCGCGAATGGCCCGGATGTATCCAGTCCCCGCGCCGGTCGCCTTGACCGTGGCCGTTTCGATGCCCGTGTTGATCATCGTGCCGGGCCCGAACACACCCCATTCGCAGTTCTCCCACCGGGAAACTGCGCCTCGGAAGGCCTCTCCGCCTCCCAGATGTTTCATGCCGTTGTGCGGCATACTGAGTGTGGCGGTTCCCCCGGACTTGAGCACGACACTGCCGACCACGGTCGAACGGAATCGTTCCGGCACGCCCACCTCCTCCGGCGTGGGCATCCGGTCGGCCAGCGCCCATCCGGCCATGAAATAACAGGCGCAAGCCAGCAGCCGTGATTGGATGCGTGTCTTCATGGTGAAGTGACCGTTGAGGTTTCGACCCTTCCCTTGGTTTTCCGTGCACCACCCTAACGCCCCAGAACGTATGCGAAAATTTTGGCACGTTTCGCGACGTTTGTCTACCGCGATCTCACCGCGATCTCAGCGCGGTCTCAGCGCGCGATCTCAGCGGGTCTCAGCGATCTCAGCCATTAGTCATTTACGCCCACTCCGCATGCACTCCCCGCGCGCGCCCCATGTGGCCAACCGGATACGCCATCTAAATTACCATGCTACCCGGCAGCCACTTGACAAATCTTTTACAATCGTTTGACATGTCAGTGACGACTACGCGCCGCAGTTCTGTTGTAATGGCTCCGTCAAACAGAACCATCACCGGTGTGATGGCGAGGAGTCACAACATGAACAAAACCGCATTCACCCATCCAGCGCTCCCGCATGTCCGTCTCCTGCGTCTGGCCGCCGCCCTGCTGGCGGCCTGCGGCGCGACTACCCTAGAGGCCGCCGCGCCGGAGAGTGACGAGTTGGTCACCTGCCGCATCGAGACCGACCGCGCCGTCGTGCCCGCCGACAAGCCGGAGACGGCGATCGTCAAGGTGACGCTCGCCGCCGACCGCGTGGCGTCGCGCGAACGGCCGCCGGTCAATCTCGCCCTGGTGCTCGACCGGTCGGGCTCCATGAGCGGCGACAAGATCGCCCGCGCCCGCGAGGCGGCCATTGCCGCCATCCGCCGGCTCGACGGCCGCGACACGGTCTCGGTCGTGATCTACGACCACGAGGTCGAGACGCTGGTGCCCGCCCAGCCGGCCCGGAACATCGAGTGGATCGAGGGCCGCATCGCGCAGATCGCCGCGCGCGGCAACACCGCGCTCTTCGCCGGCCTCAGCCAGGGGGCCTCGGAACTGCGCAAGCACCTCGATACCGGGAGGATCAACCGTGCCATCCTGCTCTCGGATGGCCTGGCGAACACCGGCCCATCAAGCCCGGATGAAGTCGGCCGGCTCGGCGCAGCCCTGATGAAGGAAGCCATCGCCGTGACGACCATCGGGGTCGGCATCGACTACAACGAAGATCTGATGACCCGCGTCTCGGGCAATAGCGACGGCAACAGCTACTTCGTCGAGAAGAGCGACGACCTGCCAGCCATCTTCACGAAGGAACTTGGGGATATGCTGAGCGTCGTAGCCAGCCGCGTGCGACTGACGGTGCGCTTCCGTTCCGGCGCCACGCCAATCGAGTGCATCGGACGCGACGGACGCATCGACGGCAGCACCGTCACCGTCGACCTTAACCAGCTCTACGGCGGGCAGGAGAAGTACCTGTTGGTACGCGTCGAACTGGCACCCGGGCGCGATGGGGAGTCGCGTCTGCTCGCCGACGCCGAGGTGAGCTTCGAGGAGGCGACGCGGCGCCGGTCGGCGCAAGCGACGGCCTCCGGCCGCATCCGCTTCAGCCGCGACACGAGCGAAGTGGCGAAGAGCGTCAATGTTCCCGTCTCCCGCGAATACACGCTCAACCGAAACGCACAAGACTTGGAACGGGCCGTGCGACTCGCCGACGAAGGCAAGAAGGAGGAAGCGGCCCGCGTCATGCGCGAGTCGGCTGGACGGCTCGAGGCGGCGGCCACGGCCCTGGCGGAGCCCGATCTCGAGATTGCCGCGCGCCGCCAGAGAGCGCACTCGGACGAGGTCTATACCGGCGGACTGAAGAAGGCCGGGCGGAAAGCGATTGTGACGGACAACTACATGCTCTACAATCAGCAGCAGAAGTAGGCCGCAGGCACACATGCCGCTCGGGCGCATTCATCTCTCCTGGCTGCTGATCGCCATCCCCACGCTGCTGCTGGGGATGGCGTCGGCGCGTCTGCTGCTCGGCGAGGAGGCGCGCCTGCGCGCGCTCGCCCGGCGCGCCGACGCCGAGCGCGCCGAGCGCCTGGCCGAGACCGTACGCGGCCTGGTCGCCACCGTCAAGCAGGATGTCCTGGAGCAGCTCGCGGCGCTGCCCGCGGCGGGCTACCCGGCGGCCCTCAGCGACTGGATGCGCCGCGATCCGCGGATCCGCAATGTCTTTGTCTGGACCCCCGGCGAGGGCGTTGTTCTGCCGCCGGCACGGGGCGGCACTGCGGAGGATCGCCGCTTTCTCCAACGCTATGCCCCGCTCTTCGAGGGCGAGGTGCCGTGGGCGCAGCGTCCGGTCGCCGTGGACGGCGGGCTGTCGCGCGCGACTCCCGCCTCGCCGGAGCGCCAGGCGCGCGTGGCGCTCGATCAATTGCGCACCCAACCCCGCCCGGCGTCGGCGGCCGCCGCTCCGCCCCCCTACCCCACGGCGCCCGCGACCGCACCCGTGGCCGCCAGCCTTGCATCCGGAAGCGCCGACCGCGCGCGGACTGGCGGCCTGCCGGGTGGAGTAGCCGTGTCGGAAGTGGGCGCACAGCGTGCTCCGGCCGCCGAAGCGGATGCTGCGCCGGAGCCGGCTCCCGCCGCGGGGGATGCAGCGCCGGAGCCGGGGCACTGGCGCACCTGGTTTGAGGGCAACCAGCTCTACTTGCTCGGCTGGCAGCGTCTGGCCGACGGCGCCATCCGCGGCGTGGAGCTGGAGACGGCCACGCTGCTTTCGCGGCTCCCCGACATCTTCGCGAGCCTCCGCGATCCCGCCACGTGGCTGGCGCTCCGGAATGGCGAGGGCGACGTGCTGGTGCAGAGCGGGGGCGCGGCGGGGGCGCCCGGACCAATCGAAATCGTGGTGCCGCTGGCGCCCGAACTGCCGCACTGGGAAATCGTCTGCTCCCGCCTGGATGCCCACTCCGTCCGGCGCCCAATGCTGCTCGCGGCCTGGCTGCTGCTGAGCCTGGTTCTGACCGCGCTCGTATCCGGCGGCCTGCTGCTGGCCCGCGACGCGGCCGCGCAGCGGCGCGACGCCCTGCAGAAGACCAGCTTCGTCTCCAACGTCTCGCACGAGCTGAAGACGCCGCTGACCAGCATCCGCCTCTACGCCGAGCTCCTGCGCGACGGGCGCGTGAGCGAGGCCCTGAAGCAGGGCCAGTACCTGAACGTGATCGTCGCGGAGAGCGAGCGGCTGACGCGCCTGGTCAACAACGTCCTCGATTTCAGCCGCATGGAGCAGGGGCGCCGCCGGTACATGATCGCGGCTGCGGATCTGGCCCACGTCCTGCGCGAGATGGCCGAGGCCCAGCGCGACCGTCTCCGAACCGCGGGGTTGACGCTCGTGCTGGCGGGATGCGACGCGCCGGTTGTCCTACCGGTCGACCGTGACGTCGTCGAGCAGGTGCTGGTCAACCTGCTCGACAACGCCGCCAAGTATGCCGCCGGCGGCGGCGAGGTCACGGTCGCGCTGCACGCGGCGCCGGGCGGTGCCGAGATCACGGTGGAGGATCGCGGGCCCGGCATCGCGCCACCGCACCGGAAACGGCTCTTCGAGTCGTTCTACCGTGCCGAGTGCGAGCTGACGTCCCACTGCACCGGCTGCGGGCTGGGGTTGAGCATCGCGCGCCGACTGATGCGCGGCATGGGCGGGGAACTGCTCTTCGCCCCGCGGGAGGGCGGTGGTTGCCGCTTCACCCTGCGCGTGGCCGGGGAGGCAACACGGGAGGCGCCGGCATGAAGCCGTTCCGGATTCTGGTGGCCGAGGATGACGCCCATATCCGCGAGGGACTCGAGACGACGCTCGCGAGCGAGGGCTACGCGGTCGAGGCCGTCGCCGACGGCGAGGCCGCGCTGGCGGCCTGGCGCCGGGAGCGCCCCGCCCTGCTGATCCTCGATATCATGATGCCGGGCCGCAACGGCTACGACGTCTGCCGCGCCATCCGTGCCGCCGATGCCCGCGTGCCGATCCTCATGCTCAGCGCGAAGAGCGAGGAGATCGATAAGGTGCTGGGCCTGCAGCTCGGCGCCGACGACTATGTGACCAAGCCCTTCGGCATCCACGAATTGCTGGCCCGGGTGGCGGCGGCGCTGCGCCGCACCGAAGCGGAGCGGGCGCCCGCGCCCGCGCCCGCCGTGACCGCGAATGGCGATTTCATGGTGGGGCCGGCCAGGGTGGATGTGCGGCGCTACCGGCTGGTGCATCGCGAGGCCGAATGCGACATCAGCGACCGCGAGCGCCGCGTGTTGCGCTGCTTCCACGACCATCCCGGCGAGGTGCTGAGCCGCGACCACCTGCTCAACGCAGTCTGGGGCATCGACTACTTCGGCACGACGCGCACGTTGGATCAGCACGTCGCCCAGATCCGCAAGAAGCTCGCAGGGCTCGGCGCCGATGCCGGCCTGATCCAGACGGTGCATGGGGTCGGCTACCGGCTGCAGGCCACGGCACCCGGCGCCTGCCCTTCTACTCGGACGCCTTGCCGCCGGAAATGAGCTGCTTCAGGCGTTCCTGCCGCGTCACCGAGTAGTTCATGATCCACTGGGTGTTGGCGCTGTCCAGCAGCTTGACGAGGCACTCCGGCAGATAGGCGGCCACAGTCTTCTCGTGCTCCAGCGCCTCCTCGTGCCTGCCCGCGAGGAAAGCTTCGCACTCCTTCCAGGCCAGGCGGACATAGCCGATCCAGGACTGATAGCGCTCGCGGGCCGCGCCATCCGAGAGCCATGGCAGGATTTTTTCCAGCTTCGCCAGTTCGCGGGCGGGATCCTCCCGCGCCGTCAATCGCGCGTCAATCGCCTCGAGGGCCAGGCGCACGGCCCGGCCGAGCGAGTCGCATGCGGCTGAATAGTAGCGATCCAGGAAGGTGTCGACTTCCTCGTCGGCGTTCCACAGCGCCTTGGCCATCGACAATTGCCGACTGGCGTCGGGCCAGTTCATGAAGCCCGTGCAATAGTAGAAGTAGCGCACGCCATGGTCGCGGTACCACTTGGCTTCGTCGAAGCGCAGGGCGGGCGCGGGGTGGTAGAGGAACCGCTGGCGTTCGGTCCGGAAAGTCTCGTCGGGCCAGAGGATCCCACCGTACTCGAAGATGCCGGGGACGGTCTCGGCGGCCTTCCAGACAGGCGCCCAGGCGCGGAAGAGTTTGCCGTAGTCGCGGTCGTCGACGGGATTGACCCGGTCGGGTTCCGGATAGGCCGTGCTCATGGAGAGGCGCGGCCCGCCCAGCTCGTAGAAGCGCCGCTCGTAGGGGCGCAGGTAGGGGCAGAGCATGGTGACGATCCGGTTGCTCGCAGGCAGTTTTGCCTCGGGCACGGTGAGCGTGTTCGCGTAGGCGATCAGCTCGATCGGCAGCGTCGGCGCGGTGCGCTTGGCGAGCGCCAGCGCAAGATGGTACATCTGCTCGTACGGGGTCTGCTTGCGGCACGACGGACACTGGCACCAGTTGTTGACCCCGTCGTGCGGCCAAACCGAGAAGATCTCGATCTCCGGGCACTGGCGGATCTGCGCCGCCATGCGCGCGGCGATCGACTGGAGCACCTCGGGATTGGTGTAGCAGGGCTGGATCGGCATATCGGCGTCGAGATGGCTGCACTCGGGGAGGGTCACGCGCGCCCGCGCCACGCGCTTGCCACCGCGCAGGCCGCGCCACTCGGGATGCGCATCGAGCTCGCTCTCGGGCAGGTAGAAATCCATCGCGTGATACCCGCAGACGAGGTGCATGGCGCGGGCACGGAAGGTGGACAGGAAGGCGGACTTGCGCGGCGGCGGAAAGGCGCTCCAGGACTTGCCGGAGACGACCCGTCCGTTGTAGCGGTTGCGGCTGAGCCAGACGTGGTAGTCGGACTCGGTCGCGCCGTCGGGGCCGCTGCCGTCCCGGAACCGGTACGGGAAGGAGGGCGACTGCACGCCGGTCGGGAGCGGGCGCGGGGCAGTGAAGACAATCTGGTCGTCGCGCACCCCCGCCCAGATCACGCCGGTCAAGCACTCCAGCAACTCGTCGAAGCCGTAGAGCGCGCCCTCGCGCCCGCCAGCGATCACCCAAACGGCCTGGCCTTCGCGGATGAGCTGGAAGCTCTGCCGCTGAACCTCCCAGTCGCAGCGTTCGCTGAAGCTGGCGGGCGGGTCGGCCGCCGGCACCTTGAGGTCGTGCTTCGGCAGGTCGCTCGGATAGCCGCCCCGTTCCAGGGCGACGACATAGACATAGTTGCCGGGCATGGAACGCTTGCGCGCGCGGGCCTTCTCCACGGCGCGCAAATCGTCCTTCAACGCGGAAAACAGGGCTTCATCAAGATTGTGGTTGTCGATTTTCATGAGTCTGCCAGCCAGCGTCCTGATCCACGCGCCCCAACGCAGGCGCTTCTTGATCTTCGGTCAGGCGACGCTAAGAACCACACGCTTTCACGTGGAAATGGGTTTAGTTTATCGGTTTTCCACAGCCTTGTCAAACGCGCGCCGGCATTCGGTGTAGTGGGTCAGTTTCTTACTCAATGATTGTACATGACGAGGACGAGAACTTTAAACCTCGTCGTAATCGATCCCTCGTCGTAATGGAGGTAACGACTTCTATCTTGGTCGGTTGACGCGTGCGACGACGAGAGCCGGGCGTGGTATGGAACCGCCATACACGGCGCCGTGCATGTCGACAGTCTCCCGGTGTTGCCGCAGTGGCGCCCGAGCCGTTGCGCACGGGATCTGTCGTCCATCAGTTGCCGTGAATGAAAACGCCACGGATCGCGTCCGCCTATGGCATGCCCTTTCACGCACACCCCAAAAAACTGATCCAATACCGTCAGGCCTGGCGGTACGCCCGCGGCTCGATGCCGAGCTGTCGGATGCGGTAGTTCAGGATCCGTGGCGTGGTCTGCAGGAAGCGGGCGGCGGCCGCCCCGCTGCCCCGGTGCTTCTTGA
>CAZYRQ010000083.1:0-7640 GCA_964649455.1 uncultured Lentisphaerales bacterium | reverse complement strand
ACACGCGATGAACACCTATGTCATCGACACGAGCGTGACCGTCGCGTGGTACCTGGCCGAATCGTTCTCGGCAGCCGCGCAGTCCTGGCAGGAGCGACTGCTCGCCGGCAAGATCCGCATGCTGGTCCCCTCCCTTCACTATTGGGAGTTCGCCAATGTGCTCCGGACGCTGGTCGTGCGGGGCGCGATCGACACGCGGCTGGCAACGGAAATTCTGGACTTGCACCTCGACGCGCCCTTGGAGGTGGCGGAACCGGATCGGCGGATGGTGCTGCAGACCGCGCTGGACTACGGAACCACAGCCTATGATGCGGCTTTCATTGCGCTGACCTTGGCCCATGACGCCCGGCTCATCACGGCGGAACGCACGACCAGGGGTTGGGTCACCAAGCTCGGCCGCCTGATCGAAGCGGTACGGTGAGTGGAGACCGGCGGACTCACCGCAAGGCTCCCGCGCCGCAGCGGATTGGTCATAGTCCGTGGGGCCGGATCTCCGAGACGGCCAGCCCGGGAGCGTGGTTCCGCGGTCTCGGAGATCCCGCGCCGCCGGACCGGACGAGACCTCACGCCTGCCGTCCGTCAGGACGCCGGCGGGTCTGGCCGCCCGCGCCAGACCGGCAGGAAGAGAAGATCCACGGCGCGGCTTCCGGGGGCGCGCTCGTACCGGAAGAGGCGCCAGAGGAACGAGACCTTGCGCGTGCCGGCGGCGGGATCGCGGTCGATCGTGATCGCCGGGAAGAGGTCGATGCTGGTCGCGCCGTTGAGCCGCTCGTGGTGATAGAGGCGGAAGAGCACGCGCCAGCGCGAGTAGTCGTGGGGCGCCGGGTCGGGCGGTGCGCGTCCCTGCTCGTGCCGGTAGTCGAAGAGGGCGAGCAGCAGGTTGCCGCTGGCCCGCGTCCATCGGCCCGTGGCGCTGCGCTCGCACTGATAGTTCCAGAGCGGGAAGAGTCCCGACTCGCCGCGGTGAATGGGCTCGTTGAACGCCGCGCGGGGGGACGAACCGCTGTTGACCGCGGCCGCCGGCAGGCGCGTCTCCGTGTAGTCCAGGCTGGCGCCATGCGCGAGCAGGAGCGCGTTGAAGCGCCACCCCTGCCGGTCGTGCGGTCCGCGGCCGGCGGGGCCGGCGGACCCCCGCCAGCGCTGGTGCTTGAAGAGCAGCGGGAAGCGCGTCAGATCCTCGCGTGGCGCGCGGCGGTACTCGCCCGCGAGCAGGAACCAGCCCTGGCTGGTCTGGAGATCCGGTTGGGCGGTGTGGCTGTAGAGGGGAAAGAGCCAGCTGCCGCGTGTGCCGCCCGAGCGCGTGCCGAGGAGCGGGGTCAGCCAGTAGCGGCTGGTCGTGCCGTCGGTCTTCAGGGATCCGGCCAGCGGCGTCAGGAAGGTCTGGTCGTCGAAGTAGTAGAGCGGCAGCAGGTGGCCGGCGCGCCGGCCGGCTTCGCCGCCCCAGCGGGCATGGAAGAGCCCGAGCAGGCCCACGATGCCGCGCCGATCGCCGTCGCGGTAGCTGGCGGAGAGGAGCGGCGGAATGGCGCGCAGGCGGCCGATGTCATCCTCCCAGGTGGCGTAGAGCGGGCTCAGGAAGGTCTCGGTGCGGCGGGCATCGTTGACGCGCCAGGCGGTGAGCAGGGGCGGAATGAATCGCTTGCGCCCGCTATCGGCTTCCCATGCGGCATAGAGCGGCGTCAGCCGCGTGCCGGTCCGGCGGTTGCCGTAGTAGAGCGGGACCAGATGGCTTGTGCCGGCCTGTTCGCCGCCGCTGAAGTGCCCCAGTCCGCCCAGGGTCCAGAGATCCCAGCGCGACGCGCCCCCGGTGTAGGAGGAGAGCAGGGGCGGAAAGAGACGCACCGTGCGATCGTCTTCCGTGGTCCAGGAACTGTAGGGCAGGGAGAGGAAGGTGTCGCCAGCGTGGTCGTAGGCATAGAGGGGCAGCAGCCAATGGGAGCGTCCCTGCGCATTCCAGGAGGCGTGGAACAGGGGGCCCCCGATCCAGAGGTCGCCGCCGTCGGCGCGGCGCCGTCCCCCCGACAGGAGCGGATAGACCGCCCAGGAGCGGCCGGAGCGTTCGGTCCACCAGCCGCCCAGCGCGGTGACGAAGGATGCGCCCTCCGGATCGCGATCGGCATAATAGAGCGGCAGCAGGCAGGACCAGCGCCGCGCCTTCGCCCGGTCGGCGCCCTGCGAGTAGAGCAGGCTGTGGAAAGACGAGCCGCTCTCGGAATGCCGGTAGAGGCCGAGGGGCGGCACCAGGCGCCAGCCGCCCGCGCCCGGCGACGAGCGGGAGAGATAGAGCGGGGAGAGGAAGAGGCTGAGGTTGTCCGAGGCCTTGTGGTAGTAGAGCGGCAGCAGGCGACTGCCGCGCGACACGGCGTCGCGGTGGTGGCCGTAGAGGCCCAGCAGCGCGCTGGCGCGCGAGGCCTGGGGCGAGCGGGAGCCGCCACCCAGGATCGGCAGCGCCCACCAATCCGTCGACGCCCCGGACGCGTCGCGCGTCCATCCGCCCAGCAGCGTCTGGACGCTTCTGTCTTGCGTGTCGCGCGAGGTGTGGAAGATCGGCAGGAGGGTCCACGACTCCTCCCGGGGCGCCCAGGTGTGCCAGGCCAGCGGCCAGAGCGCATAGGCGTGTCCCCGGCGCGCCCGGGGACGCTCGTAGCGTCCGGCCAGCGGCCAGACCCGCCAGCCCTTCTCGTTGTCGTAGGACTTGACGTTGAACACGGGCCAGAGCAGGTGGAGGCTGTGCTGGTGGTGGTCGCGGAAATAGAGCCAGAGCGGCCAGAGCGAGTCGGAGCCTTCGGCCTGCCGGCCCAACGGCTGGTCGTAGTGCCAGTAGAGGGGGAAGGCCACACGGTAGTCGCGGCCCCAGAAGAAGGGGAAGAAGCGGTGGTCGCCGCGCCGCGTGTCGAAGCGACCCAGCGGCCAGAGCACGTTGTAGACCGCGTGTTCCTCCTGAAGGTTCTCGATCGAGAAGAAGGGTCTGACGGCGAGCCGGTCGCCGGTGTATTCGCCGAGGGGCCAGAGGATGGAGAGGGCCGGATCGCGGTAGTAGGCCAGCGGCCAGAGATTGAGGCGGTTCTCGGGCGGGCCCTTCCGGGTGGCGTACTCCCCCGTGAAGAACGGGGTGCCCTTCATGGCCGTCGTGCTGCAGCCGGCAGCCAGCCACGCACACAACCCCGCCGCCGACAGGCGACGCAGAACCGTCGAGAGGCTTTTCTTCATGACGACCGGCATTGTACGCCAGACGCGCGGGCGGATCAACCGATGCGCTTGCCAGGCAGGGGGCGAACAAGGTACGCTCTGCGATGTCAAGGCAGGGGTGGCCGCTGGCCATGGGTTCCTGCTGTCCCCGCGTCCGTCGAGGCGGGGCGTTGACCGATCGATTTCGGAATAGGACGCACGATGCTTCAGGACGTCAACCGGTGCCGGCGCCGCAACCCGGTGCTCCGCCTCCAGGACCCCGCGACACGCACCTACCTGGGCAGTCCCAGCCTCGCGCGCCTGCCCTCGGGCGACCTGCTGGCCACCCACGACTACTTCGGGCCCGGCTGCCCGATGAACCACGAGGGCGAGGAGCACCTCACCAGCGTCTACCGCTCGTCCGACAACGGCCGCACCTGGCGGAACCTCACCCATCTCGCGAACGCCTACTGGAGCACGCTGTTCGTGCATGAGGGCGCGGTCTTCCTCCTCGGCGTCACCCAGCGCTACGGCTCGATCGTCATCCGCCGCAGCGACGATGGCGGCAACACCTGGACGCATCCCCGCGACGAGACCTGCGGCCTGCTCTTCCGCGGCGGCCCCGGGCGCACCCCGCCCAGCTACCATGGCGCGCCCGTTCCGGTGCTGCTCCACCAGGGACGCCTCTACCGCGCATTCGAGGACTACCGCCCCGACAATCCCGCCTGCGACTGGACCGCGGCCGGCTTCCAGGCCCTCGCGGTCTCCTGTCCCGCCGATGCGGATCTCCTCCGGGCCGACGCCTGGACGATGAGCAACCGCCTTCCCTTCGACCCCGCCTGGGTGCCGGCCGCCTGGGGCCGGCTGCAGGCGCCCGGCTGGCTCGAGGGCAATCTCGTGGCGGCCACCGACCACACGCTCCGCAACATCATCCGCCTCAACGGCAATCCCGCCTGCTGGGACCGCGCGGCGATGCTCACGCTCTCCGGCGACGGGCGGCATCTCGCCTTCGACCCTTCCACGGGGTTTCTGGAGTTTCCGGGCGGCCACACCAAGTTCACGATCCGCCGCGATCCGGTCGACGGAGGCTACCTGACGGTCTCCAATGGGAATCTCGACCCGCGCGCGCCCACCAACCGCTCCGTGCTTTCGCTCTACCGCTCGCGGGATCTGCGCCACTGGCACTGGGCCGGCATTCTCCTGCAACACGACGCGGAAATGCCGCGCGAGACCGCCTTCGACCAGATCGGCTTCCAGTACGCCGACTGGCAGATCGACGGGGAGGATCTGATCCTCCTCGTCCGCACCGCGGCTGGCGGCGCCCACAACTTCCACGACTCCAACCAGATCACCTTCCACCGCATCCGGCGTTTCCGCCGACTGAAAGGCACAGCACCATGACCCAACCCCAGACCAACTCCTACCCGACGGAACCTTGCGTCAATCGCGGCGAACTGCCCGATCCGTTTGCCCTGCCAAACGGCGGCCGCGTCGCGTCGCGGGAGGCCTGGCCGGAACGCGCCCGGGCCTGGCGCGACATGATCGTCGATCTGGAGTACGGCGGGATGCCCCCGGCTCCCGCCGCCATCACGGTCGAGCCGCTCTGCCAATCCTCCGTGGGACGCTGGCCGGGAGCGCCGCGGCTCTGGACGTACCGGATACACTGCCGCGGGGGCGTCCTGCCCTTCTCCTTCTGCGTCAGAATCCTCTACCCGTCCGGCGACGGCGGCCCCGTCCCCGCCATCATCCATGGCGACGGCTGCTGGTGGTACGTCACCGACCCCATCGCCCAGCGCGTGGTGGAGAGCGGGTGCGCCCTGGTGCTCTTCAACCGCACGGAGATGGCCAAGGATCTGACGCGGAGCGATCCCGGTTGGAACACGCGCAGCGGCGGCCTCTACGACGTCTATCCCGGCCAGACGTTCGGCGCGCTCGCGGCCTGGGCCTGGGGTTATCACCGCTGCGTCGATCTCCTGTGCCAACTACCGTTCATCGACCCCAACCGCATTGCGGTGACCGGACACTCCCGCGGTGGCAAGGCCGCGCTCCTGGCCGGACTGGCCGACTCCCGGATCGCGCTGACCAACGACAACGGCTCTTGTGCCGGCGGCAGCCCCGTCTTGCGCTACGTCGGCCACAGCGGGGAGACCCTCGGTATCCTCGACTCGTTCCCCAACTGGTTCGGCGCCGGACTGCACCCCTTCCTCGGCCGCGAGGACGCCATGCCGTTCGACCAGCACTGCCTGCTCGCGGCCATCGCACCGCGCCTGCTGCTCAGCACCTTCGCCCTCGACGACCGCTGGTCGAACCCGGAAGGTCGGGTGCAGAGCCACTGGGCCGCCGACAAGGTCTACCGCTTCCTTGGTTGCCCTGACAACCAGGCGTTTCACCTCAGGCCGGGCGGACACATGCACGCCCCGGAAGACTGGGAGGTGCTGCTCGACTTCATCGGCTGGAAATGGCAGGGAAAAACGCCGACGGCCACCTACAACGCGCACCCCTACGACCACCTCAAACCTGCCTTCTCCTGGCGCGCGCCTGCCTGAACGCCAGGCGCAACGGAAGCCACCCCGTTCGACAAAGCTCACGACAAAGCGCCGCTGACGACCGGTGGTCGCCAGTGGCACGAGGATAGTTGCATGCATACCACGATGCCCCTGCCCGCCGCTCTGAACGAACCCGCCAACATCGCCGACTTCCTGCGGAACACCCGCCAGCTGCGGGCCGAGGCGGCTTGGGCGGGAATCAACCCCGCCTCCAGCGACCTCATCGTCCAGGCGGCGGACGATCTGCTGCGGCGGCCCGAACGGCTCGCCGATCTCGCGCGCTGCGCCACGACGCTCTTCACTCCCAACGCCTGGAAGGCGGAAGATTGGATGGATGTTCCGCGCGACAACACGGCCGGCGAGCGCTTCTTCCTGATCCTGCCGCTGCTGCAGCATCTCGCGCAGATGCGCGCGCGCTATGCCGCGCATGCCATCCCCGACACCGTCCTGCAAGACACCCTTGCCGATCTCCAGATCTGGATCGACACGAACCAGCAGCGCTCGGGCGCGCCCGGCTTCCGCGAGGTGGGCTGGATGCGCGAGCATCTCTACGGCCGGGTGATCCGGCTCGGGCGGCTCCAGTTCCAGCCATCCACCTACAACATGCCCTTCGTGGTGCTGACCCACCGGCAGCGGGGCGAGACCTGCGTGGCGGCCTGCGGCGGCCACCAGATCACGGCCACGGGCATCTATGCCGACAGCGAAGGGGCGGCCGGCCCCTTCATCGATCTGACCTATGTGGAGGAACAGGGAGAGATCCGGCAGGCCCATCGGGTGCAACCCGACGGCTACATTGCCCCGCAGCCAACGACTTTCGCACCCGGCGAGTGGGAGCGTCGACTCACCGCCGGCGACCCCGTGCTGAACCTTCACATCCCGACCGGCGCTCCGCTGGATTTCGATGCTTGCCGCGACTCGTTCGTGCAGGCCGCCGCTTTTTATCCGCGACACTTCCCGGAGCTTCCCGCGGCACGCGCCGTGATCTGCGGTAGCTGGCTCTTCAATCCGGGACTGTGCGACATCCTGCCGGAGACCGCCAACATCGTGCGCTTCCAGCGGGCCTTCCTGCGCGTGCCCCAGCCCAAGGCCACCTCGGGCCAGACCTACGAACGCGCCTTCGTACCGCATGGACGTGCCTCCCGCCGCGAGCAGCTCACAACCAGTCTGCAGCGGCGGCTCTTCGACCACATCGCGGCCGGCCATGTGCCGCTCGGCGCGGGCGGTATCTTCCCCGCGCCGCTCGAAGCGTGGGGCACGCGGGTAATCGGTTAGCCGGGACGGCATCGCCCGACCCTTCGATTCGCTGTACCGTGAGCTTGTGCTGGAGCTACTGCGCGCGGCTCGCGGAGCCGCTCGCCCTCCAGGCTGCGTTGTCATGGTACAGGCGGGCGCGAGGTTCTGCACGCGGCGGGGACGCCGCGTCTCCTACGCGAATGCGCGGCGCATAGGTGTCAGTACCGGCGCATCGAAGGTGAACGGAGCAGCCGGAACGTGGAGCATCCCGTCCCCGGCGGTACCGTCTCCATCCAGGCCCCCTGTGCCCCCCTCGGTCACTACCCAATTGCTTGCGGAACCATCCAGCCGTTTTCTGCGGCGGCCTTGTAGAGCGCCTCCATCACCGTGTTGCGGGCGGCCGCCTCGCGCGGAGTCACCAGCGGCAGCGGTAGCGGCCGGCCGGCGAGGGCGTCGAGGAAGAGGTCGAAGGCGTGCGGCGCGGCCGCGGGCAGGCTGGTCCACGGCTGCTGGCCGTTGGCGCCGTCAACGTGCTTGCTCTTGAGGAAGAGGTTGCCGTTGATGACGGCGGCATGCCCTTCGGTGCCGCTGATCAGGAGCTGCACGGGATTGGCCACGTCGACCCAGCCGGCGGCCAAGGTGGCGCAGACGCCGCCCGGGAAGCGCAGCAGCCCCTCGCCGCTCTCGTCGCAG
>CAZYRQ010000082.1:0-7644 GCA_964649455.1 uncultured Lentisphaerales bacterium | reverse complement strand
AATAAAGGTATGGCCGTATGATTGCATCAATCGGCGTTTCCCGGACGGCCAAGGCCGCCCTCATCTCGATGCTCGTCCTTCTGGCTGCGCGGGACGCGCAGGCCGAGCAGACGGCGGTGTACCTCAAGGCAGGCGCGAACGGCCTTGCGGACGGTACGAGCTGGGCCAATGCCTTTACCACTGCGGCCAGCGCCATTTCGGCCGCCGCCGCGGCGGGGCTCCCTGTCTACGCCGCCGGGGGTGTCTACGTCATCTCCGCGACGATTACGCCAAGCGCCTCTATCGCGATCTACGGCGGGTTCGCGGGGCTGAACGACGATGAGACGCCCGAAGGACGCGACACCGAGCTATACCAGACGATCTTCACCGGCGACAAGACGCTCGACGACAAATGGGTGCATGTCGTCCCGAAGCTCGGCCAGTTCGGTGTCACGTCGACGACGCTTTCGGAGACGGTCATCCAGAACGACCGCGTCGTCCTCCCGCCCGCGTTCACCGCCGACTACGACGTCTACTATGGCGACATTTCGGGCAACAACACGGCCAACGGTTTTGTGATCTCCTCCGGCGTCGTGGCGACGTTCGATGGTCTCTGGTTCACGGGTTTCGTCGCGAGCGGCAACTACGGCAGCCTCGTCACGGTCAACGCGGGTGCGGGGGCGTTCGTAATGAACGACTGCCGAATGACCGCCTGCAGGGGTGGGAACCGCGCTGTGATTTTCCTCCAGAATGCCTCTGCATCGCGCATCACGAACGCGAAGTTCTTCTTCACGACATCGATGGAATGCGGCACGTTCCGCGCTGCCCAAGGCAACCTCATCGTCTCGGACAGCCTCTTCCGTAGCATCTACCGCAACGGCGGAACCACGGGCGGCAACGTCTTCTACGCGCAGACCGACAACGAGCTGCGCGGCTGCGAGTTCAGCCGCTGTTTCGACATCACGAGTCAGCCCGGCAGCGCCTACGGCGGCATGGGCAACCTGAACGGCGGCGATGGCGGCAATCCGCGCTTCGTCGACTGCGTGATCTCGAACAATCTCTCGATCACCTCGGGTCAGTACGGGAACCCGCTCATCGCCCGCGCGACGCTGATCAAGGGGTGTCTTTTCGCGAACAACCGTTATGAGACTAAGCCGTTTGACGGACGCGGCTACGCGCTCGTCGGCTATGCGAGCGCCACGGTTACGGGTCAGATCCTCTGCGACGGATGCGTCTTCCGCGGCAACGTCGTGACGGCCCCCGCCGTCACCGCGACAGCCGGAGCGTACTGCCTCGGCATGCTCGGCCAGAATGTCGTCGCGAACGGATCCGGCCAGTGCTTCGGCGTCGTCAACTGCGTCTTCGACTCCAACGTCGCCTCGGCGACGCACGCGGTGGTGGCAGGCCTGACCCCGCGCCTCTGCCGCGGGCCCTACGCGATGGGCACCGTCGAAGGCTCGAAGCCGCAGGTCGGCGTCGCGAACTGCACGTTCACCGGCCCCCTGCTCGAGGGCGTCTACGATATCGCCCAATGGGGCGGGAGCTACGCCCAGGACGTGTCGGTTGTCAACTCGTGCTTCTCGGTGAACGATGCCGACATCGCCTCGAACTGGATCCACGCGGATGTTCCTGGCCGCGTGAAGGCGTATTCCTGCTCGGTCAAGAACCTCGCCGCCGCGCCGGAAAACTTCGCGGTCTGCGCGAACCTCGAGCCGGACGACATTCCGCGCGATGCGGACTACCGTCCCCTTGCCAGGACGCCGGGCATCCGCGTGACGGCGGACGTCTCGACGAACGTCGCCTCGACGGCCGCTTCGACGTTCGCTTACCGGCCCTACGGGTCTACGACCTGGACGGCGCTTCTCCCCGTTGTCGCGGCGACAGTTTCGTCAACGGACAAGCCCATGGGCGACCGCTTCGCCGTGACGCGCCCCTATGGATCGGTCACCCGCGGCGCGGTGCAGCAGATGGGTGCAACCGCCGAGACGGGCGTCACACTCACACTGAGGCGCAGTCCCCTCGCTTCGGGGATGCTCACGGGCGCGCCGACCGCGCAGTCCGTCGCGACGGGCGCTTCGACAGCGCCGGTCACGGCGGTGCCGGCCAACGCGAGCGTTGTTTTGGAGGGCTGGTACCGAACCGACAACTCGCTCTACTCGACCGAAAATCCGCTCATGATCGAATCTCTTGCCGCCGACCTCACGCTCGTTGCGAAGTTCAAAGCCGTGTCGGTGACGCTCACATTCGACCTCGGTGTGTTCGGCACCTTCGATTCAAACGGGTTGTCGACGATTACCGTCGAGGCGGAATTCCTGACCGATTTTCCCGGAATACCGGCCTACACGCTAGCGGACGGGTGGGTCGAAGTAGGCTGGGACACGCCCCTGCTGGTCCCTGCGGCGAACACGAACTATGCCCTCCGGTGCGTGACCTCGGCCGTGCGGATCATCCACGCCGTCCCCGAAGACGACGAGAACGGTGGCGCGCGCGACGGTACGAGCTGGGCGAGCGCCTACACGAATCTCGCCGAGGCGATCGCCGACGCAAGTCTCTACCGCGGCGAGGTCTGGGTGAAAACCGGCGTCTACAAGATCCGCAGCAGCGTTACACTCAAGTCGAACGTCGCGATCCGCGGTGGCTTTGCGGGGAACGAAACCGACGCCACCGCGGTCGACCCGGCGTCGAACCCCGTTATTCTCACAGGCGACTTGAACGGCAACGACTACTGGCTCGTGAACGGAACGAGCCCCGCGTTGGAGAATCGCACGCCCGTCTTCGAGGGAACGGCCTACAACCCGCCGAACCCGGACGGAACCGACAACTACTGGTTCTCGGGCGGCAACGCCTCGGAGAACACGTCAATCGGCCTCGTCTATCCCGACGCGTCCGTCACGAACGCCCGCGTCTCGGGCGTCACGGTCGCGCTTTTCGCGAATGCATGCTTCGCCGCGTCCACCACCGGCGGATCGGGCGTGCGCTTCGAGAAGTGCCGTTTCGTAGGCGGCAACGCCAGCCGCATTGGCAACGACCCCTCGTCGGAGATTTACGACAATGGAGCGGTGAATATAAACGGCACGACGGTCGAATTTGACGACTGTGTCTTCGAGGGGTCGTATTGGGCGCTGCGCGTATCGGGGGCGACCCCCGTCACCAACTTCTTCCTCCGCTGCGCGTTCAACTCGAACGCGGGCTCGGCGAAGGCCTGCGCGGTGCGCCTGATGGGCGCGGCGTCAGTCGTAATGGAGGAGTGCCGGTTCTACCGCAACTGCTCGGACAATGAGAAGCACGAGTCGGCGGCCTGTCTCGTCCTGGGTTCGGGCAACTCACGCTTCGCGGACTGCACGTTCGAGGACAACCGCTGCCGGGGGAACGCGCACGGGATGATCCTGGCCTACGGCGGCAGCGCGGTCTTCGAGCGCTGCACGTTCGTCGGGAACACGTTGCACCAGGCCGGATCGTTCAACTACGGCGCGCTCGTCTTCTGCGGCTACGCTAACACGGGCGCGTTCCTCGTGCGCGACTCCTACTTTGCGAGCAACCAGGTCGTCGCGACGTCGTCGACCTTCGCCATGGGCGGCATGCTCTCGACGGGCGGCGCGACGAGCTGGACCTTCCTCAACTGCACGGTCGAGGAGAACGCGTTTGCGTCCGCGGCCCCAGCGGGGATCTTCCAGAGCATCGGCTCGGCGCTGGCGCTCGTCAATTGCGCCGTGCGCGAGACGCGGTTCACGGGGGCCGCAGGGACGCTGTCTGACGTCCGCTTTACCGCCGCGAATGGTACCCTCTCGATCATCAACAGCGCCTTTGCGAATGCGTCGGAAGGCTACCAGCCGCTCTCGCTTAACGCCAGCTATTCGCCCGGCCTCGCGCATTCAATCATCGCCGGGTTCACGCCGCCCGCGGCCACGGGAGCGAACGGCTACGTTTACGACGTCCTCGCGGCGCAACCGGTCTTCGTCAAGGCGCTTCAGGAGAACGCGGCTGGGCTCCGCGCACGGCGACTCGCCGCGTCCTCGCCGGCGCTCGATGGTCGGAAGATGTGGCTCAAGGACGGCGTTGTCTTCTTCTACGACGATGTCGCGAACGCGGCGATGCCCTGGCGCAAGGTGATTGACCAGGCGTTCTTCGCCGCGTCGGTCAACGGTCTCGACCTGGATGCCGACTGCATCCCCGACGCCTTCGGCTGCTCCCGAGCGAAGGGCCGCGTGGCGATCGGCCCGCTCAATGTGCAGCGGGGTTCCACGCTGCTGATACGGTAATGAGTGACCCAATATGACTGTCACGCGTCTTCTGGGCTTCCTCCTGTTTGTCGCGCCGCTCTTTGCCGCCGAACCAGAGCCGCTACTGGACTACGATTTCGCGGCAGCCGCGGGCGGTCGCGTGCCGAACCGCGCACCCGGCGGCGCGGAGCTGGCGCTGAGTTCCGCAGCGGAGATCCGCGAGGGTGCGCTGCGGCTGAAGGACGGCGGGGTGCTGCTGGCCTCCGCTCCCGATCCCGCGCTCACCAACCGCCTGGCCGGCACCTACGGTGGCTACGTGCTCGACTCCAGCGCGGATGCATTTGAGCCGGTCAATATGACCAGCCTCTTTCGACGCGGCAACGAGATCGCCTGCGCCTTTGAAATTCGCTTCGACCGTGCGTCGCGGCGGGGGGCGGACGCGGTGGTCGATTTCGGGATGTTCACCTGCACGCGGACGGCTGACGGGACACTTGAGGTTGCCCTGCGTCCCGGGGCCACGGCGATCATGGCCGCGCCCCTCGTGATGCGGAGCCGCGCCACGCTGCGCGAGGGCGATTGGCACCACGTGGCCTTCAACTACTCCTGGAACCGGCGTCGCTACTCGCTCTATCTGGACGGCCGCTGGCAGATGGAAAACAGCAGTCCCTTTCTGCCCGAGTCGCTGGCCTGGATGCCGCTCCGCATCGTGAGTGACGCGCAGGGCGCGCTCCGCCACCTCGTGCTCTACGACGCCGCGTTGGAGTCGGAGGAACTGGTGCCGTGTCGCGCCGAACCCGCCGCGTTCGATGCGCTACGGGTCGGCGCGGAGGCGGTCGCGCGATCCACCGTTAACCCCCATCTGCGGCGCTGGGCCGGCGAGTTGACCCGGCAGACCGATGCGATGGGGGCGGATACGCGCGCCTCCCGCGCACGGTTCAAGCGCCTCGAACGGGATCTCGCCAATGCGCGCACACTGGCCGACGCCCTGCAGGCCGCGACCAACGCCGCGCTGGTGGATCAGCCGGTCACCTGCTACGCGATGCCGGTCGCGACACAGGAGCGCGTCATGCCCGGCGAACTGCCGCGGGGCGGACGCCTCACGCGCCGACTGCGTGTCTTAGCGGCCCGGGGACAGTATGCCGACACCTCGGTCGTCATCGTGCCCTTCCGCCCCGTGCAGGCGTTTCGGATCGAGGTCTCCGAATTGAAATGCGAATCGCACATCCTGCCGGCCGCCGCGGTCGATGTCATGCTCGTCAAGCGCTGGTACCGCAGCGGCGGCGCCTGGATGACCTACCATGCCGACAAGCGGCAGCGTCTCCTGGTGCCGGATCTGCTGCTGCACAACGACCGGATCGTGCGTGTGGACGAGTTCCGGCAGACCAACGAGCTGCTGATGCACTTCGAGGAGGGCGACACCTATGTGGATGTGAGCGGTTACGAGACGGACCAGCGCGCCTTCGACCACGCCCGCGATCCCTTCTGGGATGCGCCGGTCCTGCAGCCGCTGACACTGCCCGAGGCGGGACGCAACCAGCAGTTCCTCTTTGAATTCCATGTCCCCGAGACGACCGCGCCCGGGCTCTACCACGGCACGGCGCGTCTGTTCGCGGATGATCAGGCCGCTGGCGAACTGGAGATCACGCTGCGCGTGCTGCCGTTCGTGCTGCCGGCAGCGAAGACCTACTACGACCTCGACCGCACCTACTTCAGCCACATCAACACTTGTCCCGGCGACAACGAGGCGCAGTTCCGCAACGCACTGGCCTTGCTGCAGCGCTTCAGCCTCTACCACGCCAGCGGGATCGCGGACGCGCCGTGGAAGATTGCCATCGCGCGCGAGCTGGGGTATCCGCTCGACGAGCTGGTCGGCGCGAAGGCGCCCGGCGCCCGCGACTGGCTGGCGCCCTTCGGCGCGCACCCCAGCCTGATCACGTCGAGCCACAAGCCGCAGCTTGACCGCCTCTTCCTGCGGGCGCTGCGGCGGCAGACCGATTTCTTCGAGCGGGAGATCGGCAGCAACACGGTCTTCTATGCAGGCTTCTCAAGCGAAGCCGACTACTATCCGCAGCTCGTCGAGCAGTTCAGTGCTGCGGCCGACCTCACCCATACCCACAGCCGTGGCCGGCGCTTCTCGCACAGCATGAACGAGGGGGTCATCTTCAGTGCCATCGACACGACCGACATGGACTCGACCACGCGGATCGACAAGCAGTGGGCCGAGCTCTGGCATGCCGTCGGCGGCCGCCAGATGAACTATTGCGTGCCGTTCCCCGGGCCGGAGAACCCGGCGATCTTCCGGCGCGACATCGGCTTGCGCAACTACAAGGCGCATTACGACGGCCAGATGCTGCACGGCTATCGCTGCAACCACTGGAACGAGTTCTGCGACTGGCCTGAAGACAACGCCTACCGCAACTTCAGCATGGCCTATCCCCAGCGCAACGCGCTGATCCCGACCCTTGCGCTTGTCGGCACGCGGGCCGCCTACGACGACGTGCGCTACGCCACGAAACTCCGTGAACTGGCGCTGGCGTACCGCGACGACACGTCACCACAGCTCGCGCGCGAGGCGCGGCGTCAACTCGCGTGGCTTGAACGCCTCGACGGCGCGACCTACGACCTGGAAGCCTTTCGCGCCGGCGCCGCGCACCGGATCCTCACCCTGCTCGCGCTCATCCAGGCGCCCCCGGAGGGAGAGACGCCATGACCCGCCATCTTGCCACACGGCTGCTCATCCTCGCCGCGCTGCTCGTCGGACAGCCGACAACCCGCGCCGACCGTAACATACTCGACGTGGAGTACCGGCGGCTGCCCGCCGACTTCGAGACGCAGCCCGCGCGGGAGCCGGATAAGTGGAACTTCAACTTCCAGCCCTACGGCCGCTCCTCCGCCGAGATGCTTTGGAACGATCCGATCGTCCGACGGGCGGCGGTCACGGGCGAGACCGGCGAGGAGCCGGCGGCGCCGACCGCCATTTACGCCTGCTGCGACGACGAGGGCTTGACCCTGCTCGTGCTGGCCGTCGAGCCCGGCCAGCGCGAGGCGCTCGCCCAGGGGCGTCCTGCGGCGCGGAGCACACTCGAGTGCTTCTTCCAGCCGGGCGACTCCGACTCGCCGGATCTCGAGCACTACTACCAGTTCATCTGCGAGACCCGCGAGCCGTGCATCAAGGGAATCTATCCCTGGATGACGGAGGATCGGAGCTTCCGCTCCATCGAGGGTGCGCTGCAGGTCAACGCGCGGGAGCTGCCGCACGCCACCGTCGTCCGAATTCGCATACCGTGGGCGCCGCTCTTCGACCGGCTGCCCTTCTCGCGTAAGGCCGACAACCTCTGGCGCCTTTCGGTCATCCGCTGGGCGGCGTCCGGCGGTCAGACGTGGGGCGGCAACGTCCACCAGCAGACCTCCTGCGGCTACCTGCGCTTTCCCGACTTCACGCCCG